>CALJUI010000063.1 GCA_937975735.1 uncultured Rubrivivax sp. | reverse complement strand
ATCGCATGGATGGGCATCATCGGCGCCACGCCCGACCGGTGGTGGGCGGCGTTCGAGATCCCGCTGTGGACACGCGCGCTGGTGGGCGGCGTCACGGCGGGGCTGGTCGTGCTCTCGTTCGCCGCCGTGCCCGCGCTCTGGCGGCGCGCACGGGTCGCCGCCGCAGCGGCCCTGGTGCTGTTCACGTTGACGCCGTCGATGATCGGCTGGCTGAATGCCTCCACGCTGGCATGGCCCAAGGCCTTCGATGCCGCGGCGGCCGAGGTCGACCGCGGTCGGGCGGTGACGATGGTCGTCCTGCTGGACGAACTCAACGCGCGGCAGTCGGAAGGACTGGTGCAGGCCATCGCCGCGCGCGGCCTCGTGACCCGGATGGCCGCCGTGACCAGCGTCGCCAGCCGCACGCAGAACACGGTGCCGTCGCTTTTCCTCGGACGCTCGTTCGACGGCTCCGAGCCCTGCGCGCCGACGATGTCCTGCGACGCCGACGGTGCGATCGACTTCGCACGCATCCACGCGACCCGTCCGGACATCGACGTCGCCGGCTTCTACAAGCCGTACTGCAGCATCCGGGGCCTGCGCAGCTGCGTGCGGGCGCCGGCCGCCCTCCGACTGACCGACACCACCGCGCTGCGCTGCCGGCTTTGGCGGCGCACCGGCTGGCCGCTTGCGGTCGACGACGCGGCCTGCAAACGCAGCGGCGTGCAGGACTGGGCGGCGATGACCGACGCCGTGGTCGAGGCCGCTCGGCGCGCCCCGGCACTGTCGCAGGGGGGGCTGATGTACCTGCACCTGCCGTTGCCGCATCCTCCCGCCGACAGCATCGAGGGCACGGTGTCCCAGCACTACCAGCGCAACCTCGATCGTTCCGCCGCCCTGTTGTCCGAACTCATCGAGCGTGCCCAGTCGAACGGTCTCGCGCCGCGCCTTCTGGTGTTCTCCGACCACCCCCTGCGCCAGTCGATGTGGTGCGTGCGCGAACCCTACCTGTCGGACCGCTGCGTCATCGACCCCGAGCTGAGCGACGAGCAGGTGCCGGTGATCGCGGCCGGCGCCGAGCCGCCGGACCTGAGCGGGCTCGACAGCAACCTGTCGGTGTTCGAACTGGCCGGTCGACTGCGCTGACGCGCCCGACCTAGGCCATCGCCGCGTGCGTGCCGCGCAGCCGCGCGTGAAGGAGCCGCCCCATCCAGCGCAGTTCGCCGTCATCCCAGGGCGTGAAACGCGGCAGCTGGTACGGATCGGCGTCGGGCATCACGACGCCGGCCGCCGTGCTCACCGCGCCGACGAAGCCCAGCTTCCGCGCCATCGCCGCATGGCGCGCGTCGTAATCCTCGTTCGGCCGGCCGTTCGGATAGGCGAAGAGCTCCACCGGCGCATCGATCAGCGACTGCAGGCATTCCCGCCCGAGCGAGATCTCGGCCTCGGCTTCGCGGTCGGGAAGCAGGCGCAGGATCGGATGGTTCACGGTATGGCCGCCGATTTCCATGCCGGCGGCGTGCAGAGCCTGCACCTCGTCGGACCGCATCATCAGGTCGTCGGGCAGGTCGGGCTCGCCGGCAAGTCGCGCCAGCCGGCGCAGGAAGTCATGCCGCTGCTCGAGCGGGCGGTACTTGACCAGCGGCAGCAGCGCGTCGATGGCCAACCGTCGATCGGCGGCGCCATGCAGCGACCGCTCGCCCAGCGCCCAATCCGACAGATCGATACGATCGGCCGTCGTACGGCGGATCGTCTCGATCACCGTGTCGTTGAACATGCGTCCGCCGTCGAGGAAGCCGGTCGCGACGAAGAAGGTGGCCGCCAAGCCATGCCGGCGCAGGATCGGCAGTGCGATCCGGGCGTTGTCGGCGTACCCGTCGTCGAAGGTGATGCTCAACGCGCGCGGCGGCAGCCGCCCCGCGCGGCGCAACGCCAGCGCTTGTCCGAGCGGGAGAACCTGGAAGCCGACGGCGAGCAGGCGCAACAGTCGATCGAAGCGCGCGGCGGTCACCTCCCCGGGGAACAGCGGATCGGGCTCCGGCAACACGCGATGGAAGATCAGGATCTGCAGGCGTTGGCGGTGCCGGCGATCGAGGGCAGAGACGGCGGCGCGCCAGCACGCCGCATGCAAACCGGCCAGCATCACTTCAACGCCGTCCGCTGGCCGGCCAATGCCGGGCTGGCGGGCGCCGCGCCCGGGCTCCTCGCGGCGGCGGCCGCCGCCTGCCTGCGCCGCTGCATCAGCGCATGGCAGGTGACGACGAAGCCCATGATGTAGTACGGCAGATCCAGGTAGGCCAGACTGAGGAAGGCACCGCCGGCGGCATAGCCGACCATGCTGACCTGCACCATGCGCATCAGCATCGGCATCCAGGGACCGTACTCGGGGTCGTCCTTGGACTCGCGGGCCAGGCGCCCGGCGGTGCGCCAGGCAACCAGGCCGAGCAGCAGGAACAGGCCGAGCCCGACGAAACCGTGCTCGCCGAGCATCTGGAAGTAGATGCTGTGCGCAACGAACACGGCCCCCTCGAAGATCGCGTAGTCGCCGTGCAGCGGTGCATAGCGGGCGAAGACGTACGCGTCGTCGGCACGGAAGCCAGCGCCGAAAAGCGGGCGGTCGACCGCGACGTTCCACAAGGTCTGCCAGGTCCACAAGCGGGACAGCGCCGAGCCGTCGAGCTCGTACTGGTTGATCGTGCGCATCCGAGTCGTCCACTCGTCCGGCATGAAGCCGATCACGAGCGCGACCAGCACCAGCAGGCCAAGACTGGTGCCCACCGGATGCTTGCCCTTGATGCCGAGGAAGAAGGCCATGGCCAGCATCGCCACCAGCGCCCCGCGCGACTGGCTGCCGAGGATCGCGAACATCATCGCGACCATCGAGCCCATCAGTGCGTAGCGCAGCCAGCGCCTGGACTCGGTCTGGTACAGGAAGTACATCATCGGCACCAGCATCACGAGGCCGACGGCGAGTTCGTTGTTGCCCTGCAGCAGGCCGCCCGGCGGCCCCCAGACCCGCCCGCCGCCGCCGGTGAACACGGTCCAGATGCCGCCCTTGATGCCGAAGAAGGCCACCGACAGCGTCACCACCCAGACCAGGATGCGCAGCTGCTTCGCATCGAGCACCAGCATCCAGGTCACCAGCAGCATCAGCTGGATCTTCATCACGAAGATCCAGCGCTCGATCACCCGGTCTTGCGGCGTGATCGCGACCAGGCTGGTGATCGACATCCAGACCAGCATCGCGAACAGCACCATCGTGATGCCGATGATCGGCAGCGGCTGGCGCTTGCGCGTGAAGACGAAGGCGATCAGCAACACGATGGCCGTGATCTGCGCGAACGCAAAGTTGAACGCAAAGCCGTAGGCCAACTTCTGCGGCGTCATCAGGCTCAGCCAGGCCCAGAGGTAAGCACCCATCACCGGGTGCTTGAAGACCGTCAGCAGCAGCAGCCCGACGATCGCCGTAAGCAGGATGCCTCTCATGTCGTGGTCGCCTCGATCCCGTCGAGCGCGTGGCTGACGATGTAACGATACTTGCCCGAGGCCTCGGGCGCGCTGGTCTCGACCGTTCGCACCTGCACCTCGACCTGCGCCCCCAGGCGGCGGCGGAAGCCGTCGACGATGCCCGGGATCACGGCCGGGTCGAAGTCGCCTTCCGGCACCAGGTCGACCGTCGTTCTCGTCCTGGTCTCCTGGGTGACCTTGAATCCGGCGATGCCGGGCAGGTCGCGCACGATGTAAATCAGCGCCAGACCGTGCATCACCGTTCCGTCGGCGGCGACCACGAAGTCGGTCGTGCGGCCCTGCAGATCGGCCAGCACCGGCAGCCCGCGACCGCAGTCGCAGCGCGCGTCGTCGACCAACCCCACGTCGCCGGTGCGATAGCGCACGAAGGGGAAATCGGCGGTGGCCAGGTGGGTGACCACGATCTCGCCCCCTTGCCCCGTCGGCGTCGGCATCCCGCGCTCGTCGACCGTCTCGACGACGATGTCCTCGGCGCTCAGGTGCAGGCGGCCGGACGGGCACTCGTGGGCGATGAAGCCGGCGTCGCGGCCGCCGTAGCCGTTGGCGACGCGACAGGCGAAGGTCCGCTCGATCAGCGCGCGCTGCTCGTCGTACAACCGCTCGCTGGTGACGAAGGCCACCTTCACGCCGAGGTCGTCGAGCCGGACGCCACGCTGCTGCGCGTGGCGTGCGATATAGCTCAGCGCCGACGGATAGCCGAACAGCATGCGCGGCCGATGCCGGCGCAACCAGGCCACGAACTCATCGAGCCGCGCCTCGGACATCTCGAAGGCCGGCAGCAGCGTGCTGCGCAACAGCCGGTCGCGCCACAGGCGCAGCCGGTCCTGCGCGCCGTGCTCGATTGGCGACCCCCAGATCACGGCCTCGGTGTCGCCGATGTCCACGCCCCACCAGCGGGTGGCCCGCCACTTCGCGGCGACGTCGTGGCTCTTGCGGTCGCGCCCGATGTAGAAGACGAGCGGCTGGCCCGACGAACCGCCGGTGTTGTACCGACTCAGCGGGCCGTGGCCGTCGGCCTTCATCGACTCGGCATGGCGGCGTATCGTCGCCTTGTCGAGCAACGGCAGCCGCGCCAGGTCGGCCACCGACCGCAGCGCTGCGGGGTCGAAGCCGATCTGGGTGAACAGCTCGCGGTAGTAGGGCACTCGCCGGCCGACATCGGCGAGAAAGGCGCGCAGGCGGTCGAGCTGCAGCTGCCGGATCTGCGCAGGCTCCAGCCACTGGCTGCGCTCGAGGCGTTCGCGCAGTGCGACGCTGTCGTGGTGCTTGAGTCGCTCGTGCAGCGGGAACAGCACGCGGCTGACGAATCGAGTGTAGAGGCCGGACATCCTGATCAGTGATCAATCGGCCGGCTTGACCAGCGTGACCAGGATCCACCCGCGCAGCAGCCGGAAGATCTCGAAGCGGCTGATCAGCCGCTCGAAGGCGGTTCCGATGGCGAACAGCACGCCGTTGAACATCAAATAGTTCGGGTACTGGCTGAGGTACTCGAAGGCCTCGACGCGGAGCCCGCTCTGGGCCGCGAGCCGAGCGACGTCGCCACGGGTGTTCGTCTTGTAGGCCGTCGGGAAGGTGTCCTCCTCCGCACGCCCTTCCACCGCCTTGACGATGCGGCCATGGAAGCGGTTCGGGATCATGCGCGCGGCGAGCGTGCCATAGTCCCACATGTTGGCCGTCAGGAACACGACCCGGCCACCCGGCCGCAGCACGCGCGCGAACTCACGGTAGACCGGCTCGGGATCGGTCAGGTGCTCGAAGACGCTGCGCGACATGATGAGGTCGACGCTGGCGTCGGCCAGGGGCAGCGCGCCGAGGTCGGCGTTGTGGGTCTCGATGCCCGCCGGCACGTCGGTGAAGTCGACCAGCTCGATGCCGATCAGCCGGTCGACACGCCCCAGGTACTTGCGCAGCACCGGCACGGTGCGGCCGCAGCCGGCGTCGACCAGCACGCGCACCCCGGGCCCGAGCAGGCTGTCGACGCGCCGCTCGAACAGGCGATAGGGATGCGGCACGTCCTTGTAGAAGCGTTCGAGCAGGCGGTGCGCCAATGCGGACATCGATCAGCCCTCCTGCGCCGTCGCGTCGAGCGCACGCCAATAGGCCTGACGCCACTGCGCCCGCACGTTCGGCCAGGCGAAGCGCTCGACCTCGCTCGCCCCGGCCTGCCGCAGGCGCGATGCCAGCGGCGGATCCCGCAGCAGGCGCAGCGCCGCCTCGGCCATCGCCGCGTCGTCGCCCACCGGCACCAGCAGCGCGGTGCGTTCGTGCTCGACGAGGTCCGGGATGCCGCCCGCGTCGGTGCTGACCACCGGAACGCCGCTGGCCAGCGCCTCGAGGATCGAGATCGGCATGTTGTCGGCGGCGCTGGGGTTGAGCATCAAGTCGGCGCTGTCGTAGAGGGCCGCGATCTGCGCATTGTCGATCCGGCCGCTGAACCGCACCGCGTCGGCCAGCCCCAACTGCGCCGCAAGGCGGCGCAGTGCATCGAGCTCGGGGCCGCTGCCGGCCACCGTCAGGCGGGCCTGCGGCAGCGCCCGATGGATGCGCTGGAAGGCCCGCAGCGCGGTCGGGATGTCGTAGATCGGCTCCAGGTTGCGCGTGACGATGAGGTGCGGCGCAGGCCTCTCCGCGTCGGGCCGCAGGTGGAAGCGCCCGAGGTCGACGACATTCGGGATCACGATCGCATCCAGGCCGTGCGCACGGAAGACCCGCAGCAGGAAGTCCGACGGCGTCACGCGCAGCGTCGCCCGGGCCAGCGCGCGGTGCACGTGGCGCGGCGCCTGGCGGAAGAATTGATCGGCCTGCCCACCGCGGTAGTTGACGATCGTCGGCACGCCCCGCCAGCGCGCGATCACCAGTGCCGGCCAGGCGAGCAGGTGCCAGGCCCAGCCCGAGTTGGCGAACACGTGCACGACCTGCGCGCCGCCGATGCCGCGCCACAGGGCCAGCAGGTAGGGCAGCAGTCGCGCGCCGGCCCGGACGATCGGTACGCCGCCGATCCAGCCGGGCCGGTAGGGTGGGTTGGTGCGCACCAGTTCGACCTGGGCGCCTTCCTCGCGCAGCAGCCTCACCAGCTGTTCGCACTGGTTGGCCATGCCGCCGGAAGGCGGGGGCAGGGGTCCGACGACGCAGATCGCCGGCCACCGCTCCCGCGCAACAGGCGAAGACCGCTGCGGCATAGAAGTCGGTCGGTTCGCGCAATCGATCAGGCGGTTTACCAACACAAGCCTTCTGCTCTCTTGGCCAACGCCGAGCTCGGCGGCACGCGCACCAAATCGATCAGCACCTGCCCGGGCTTCAGCCGTGCAGCCAGCGCTTCGAGCACCGCCGGGCTGCTGCTGCCGAGCACGATCACCTCGCTGGCGTCGACCACGCCGTCGAGCTCGGGCATCAGCATCTCGCCGATGTGCGGCAGGTGCCGCTCGATGAAGCTCTTGTTCGCACCCAGCAGCCGCGCCAGGTGCACTTCGGGGTCGTAGATGCGCAGTTCATAGCCCTTGCCGATCAGCTTCTCGGCCAGCGTCACGAGCGGGCTCTCGCGCAGGTCGTCGGTGCCGGTCTTGAACGACAGGCCGACGAAGCCGACCTTGCGCTTGTCCGCCGCGACGACGCGGTCGAAGGCCAGGTCCAGGTGCACGCGGTTGCTGGCCAGGATGCCGGTCATCATCGGCAGGTCGACGTCGTGGACCTTGGCCAGGTAGGCGGTGGCGCGCAGGTCCTTGGGCAGGCAGCTGCCGCCGAAGGCGAAACCCGGCCGCAGGTAGGCCTTGCTGATGTTGAGCTGGGTGTCCTGGCAGACAAGGTCCATCACCTCGAATGCGTCGACGCCGAGCGCCGCGCACAGGCGAGCGGTCTCGTTGGCGAAGGTGATCTTCAGCGCGTGGAAGTTGTTGCAGCTGTACTTCATCATCTCGGCCGAGCGGACCGAGGTGCGCAGGAACTTGCACGGCAGGTGTCCGAACAGGGCCTGCAGCCGCTCGAACGCCGCCTCGGCGTTGGCGCCGACGATCGTGAACGGTGGCTTGTCGTAGTCCCTGATCGAGCTGCCCTCGCGCAGGAACTCGGGCTGGAAGCACAGATGGAAGTCCACGCCGTCCTTCTTGCCGGACTCGCGCTCGACGATCGGCCGCAACACGTCTTCGACGGTGCCGGGCACCAAGGTGCTGCGGAAGACGACGACGTGGCCAGGCTCCTTGCCCTTCAGCGCGCGGCCCATCTGCTCGGCCAGGCGCAGGATCGCGCTCTGGTCCTGGCTGCCGTTGGGGGCACTCGGCGTGCCGACGCAGACCAGGCTGATCTCGCTGCCGAGCACGGCCTGCTCGGCGTCGGTGGTGACGCTGACATGGCCGCTCGCCGCAACCTGCCGCATCAGCTCGACCATGCCCTCCTCGACCACGGGTGTCTTGCCCTGCGTGATCAGGTCGAGCTTGGTGCGGTCGATGTCGACGCCGATGACGTCGTGACCGTCGCGTGCCAGGCAGGCGAGCGAGACCGCGCCGACATAGCCGAGTCCAAAGATGCTGATCTTCATGCAGGATTCCGAGCGGGACGTGAGGAGGGCGAGGCGCCGGCGACGTCGCGCAGGCAGCGCTCGATGATGCCGTCCAGGCGCTGCATCGAGCGCGGCCAGGCGTGGTGGCTGATCATGCGCGCGCGGCCGGCGGCGGCCAGGCGGGCGCGCTCGGCGGCGTCACCGGTGAGCCGCAGGATCGCGTCGGCGATCGCCTCGGGTTCGTCGGCGACGAGCAGGTGCTCGCCGGCGACCGCGTCGACGCCGCCGGCGGCGACGCGGCTGGTGACCACCGGCACACCCATCGCCATCGCTTCGAGGATTTTGTTCTGCGTGCCGCGCGCGATGGCCAGCGGCGCGACCATCACCGCCGAGCCGCGGATGTAGGGCCGCACGTCCGACACGCTGCCGGTGACGGTGACGCCGGGGCGATCGCCGAGCGCCCGCATCGCCGGCGAGGGGTCGGCGCCGACGATGAGCAGCTTCATCGACGGCCGCTGCGCGCGCAGCCGTGGCCAGACCTGGTCGCAGAAGCGCTGCATGCACTCCTGGTTCGGGTAATAGTCCATGCGGCCGATGAAGCTGACGGTATCCGCGTCGTAGGCGCCGTCGGTGGGACAGAAGAAGTCCGCGTCGACGCCGTTCGGGAACCAGTCGGTGGCGGCGCCGGTGCGGTAGTCCTCCAGCGTCTGCCACTCGGCGCGGGTGGTCGCGGTGCACAGGTCGAAATGCCGCGCCAGCCGCTTCTCGGCGCGCAGCATCTTCCAGCCCTCGAGGCGGTAGCCGAGCGACAGCGGGAAGGGCTTGTAGTTCGCGTACTCGAGCCACTTCTGCGAGTCCATGTCGCCGAAGTCCAGGATCTTGGGCACGTCCCTGACGTGCGCGACGTAGGGCGCCACCGACGAGCAGTGCACGAAGATCAGGTCCCACCGCTGCTCGGCGAGCAGCCGGCGAACGGTGGCGGCCATCTCGGCGCTGTAGAAGTAGCCCATCGACGACGGCGTGGTCAGCGGCAGCCGCAGGATCATGCGCGCCCACTGCAACGGTTCACTGACCACGGCGGCGTGGAAGGCGGTGCAGTGGGGCGCGATGCCCTGCCCTTCCTCGGCTTCCGACGTCGTTCGCGCCAGCGAACAGACCGTGACCTTGTGCCCCTGCCCGTGCAGGTGGCGGATCATGTTGAACGGGCGGATCTTGCCGCCCCGCTTGGGCGGAAACGGGAAGCGGTGGCAGAGGTAGAGAATGTTCATGCGGGCACTGCCTCGCGCGCTGCGGGTGCCGATCGTTGGCCGGCCAGCCGGTGCAGTTCGTCGGCGACGTCGGCGCTGTCGCGACCATCGAGATGAATGCGGCTCCAGACCTCGAGGTTGAGCAGCGCCAGCAACGCATCGGTGTGGTCGGCACGCTGCGCCTCGTGGTCGACGAGCAGACCCCCCACGGAGTCGGCATCGAACAGTCCTCGCGCAATGATCGTGTCGCGCGACAGCAGCGCGCGCACGACGCCGAGCAGCTCGGCCTTCATCCACGCGCCCATCGGCGTGCCGAAGCCGCGCTTGGCGCGGTGCAGGATGTCGTCGGGCAGCTGGTCGGCGAGTGCGGCCTTCATCAGGTGCTTCAGCCGCCCGCCCTTGGCCTTGAGTTCGCCGGGGATCGACGCCGCCAGCTCGACCAGCTCGTGGTCGAGCAGCGGGACGCGGCACTCGAGCGACACCGCCATGCTCATCTTGTCGGTCAGCAGCAGCAGGTCGTCGGGCAGCTGCGTTTCGGCGTCGACCGCGAACAGGCGGTTCAGCTCGTCGTCGCGGCCGGCGGCGGCGAAGGCATCGGCCAGACGGTCGGCGCCGTCGCCAGGCCGCTGCAGCAGCAGCGCGGCCGAGGCCTCACGCGACAGCACCTGCAGGTAGCTGCGGTAGCGTGCGTCGCCGTCCATCTCGGCGCTGGCGATGAAGCCCTTGGCCAGGCGGGCGACGTTGAGCCACTTGTGATGCCGGTCGGCCGGCAGCCGCGCCGCGGTGGCGCTGGCCAGCCTGCGCGCCCAGCCGGGCAATGCGTTGAAGCGGCTGGCGTAGTGCGCGCCGAGGTAGCGGCGGTAGCCGCCGAACAGCTCGTCGCCGCCGACGCCGGACAGGATGACCTTCACGTCGCGCCGCGCGAACTCGCTGACCAGGTAGGTGGTGATGAAGGCTGAGTCGGCGATCGGCTCGTCCATGTGCCAAAGCAGCTTGGGCAGCAGGCCGACGACGTCGGGCTTGACGACGATCTGATGGTGCTCGGTCTTGAAGAGCTCGGCGACGCGGCGCGCGTACGGCAGCTCGTTGTACAGGCGCTCGGCCGGGCCGCCCTCGAAGCCGATCGCGTAGGTGCGGATCGGCCGGTCGCTGTGGCGCGCCATCGCCGCGACGACGGCACTGGAGTCGACGCCGCCGGACAGGAAGGCGCCGATCGGCACGTCCGACACCATCTGCCGGTGCACCGCCTCGTCGATGCCGGTGCGGATGCGCTCGACCCAGTCGGCCTCGGTGACCGCCCGGTCGACCCGGTCCGGCATGCGCCAGTAGCGCCACTCGCGCACCTGCCCGCCTTCGACCGCCAGCAGCGTCGCGGGCGGCAGCTTGCGGATGCCTTCGAAGATGCACATCGGCGCCGGCACGTAGCCCAGGTGCAGGTAGTCGGCCAGCACGCGGCGGTCGAGCGCGGTGCGCACGCCGGGCAGCTGCAGCAGTGCCTTGGCCTCGGTGGCGAAGGCCAGGCGCCGGCCGTCCTGCAGCACGTACAGCGGCTTGACGCCGAGCCGGTCGCGGCCGATCAGCAGGCGGCGGCGGCGCGCGTCCCACAGGGCGAAGTCGAACATGCCGTTCAGGCGCTGCACCACCTCGTCGCCCCAGGCGGCGTAGCCGTGCAGCAGCACCTCGCTGTCCGACCCGGTCTTGAAGACATGGCCGAGTGCGCGCAGCTGATCGCGCAGCTCGCGGTAGTTGTAGATCTCGCCGTTGCAGACGATGACCAGCGAGCCGTCGGCGTTGGCGATCGGCTGGTGGCCGCCGGCGAGGTCGATGATCGACAGCCGCCGCATCGCGATGCCGCAGTCGCCGTCGATGTGCTGACCCTCGTCGTCCGGCCCGCGGTGGGCGGTGACGTCGCCCATCGCGCTGAGCCAGCGCGGCTCGACCGCGCGTCCGTCGAGCTGGATCAGGCCATGGATGCCGCACATGACGAGGGCCTCCTCAGGCGCCCAGCGCCGCCGGCAGCGGCCGGCCGCGGTGCGACAGCGCGCGCCGGTAGACGTCGGCGTAGCGGGCCACGCTCAGCGCCCAGGTGCGCTCGGTCTCGACGAAGCGGCGCGCGTCGTCGCGAACCTGCGGCCAGCGCTCGCGGTGGGCCAGCACGTCCTCCAGCGCCGCCGCCAGCGCGGCGGGGTCGCCGGCCGGGCAGAGAAATCCGGTCTCGCCGTGGCGGATCAGCTCGCGGTGGCCGCCGACGTCGCTGGCGACCAGGATGCGTCCCTGGGCCATCGCCTCCAGGGGCTTCAGTGGCGTGACGAGGTCGGTCAG
This sequence comes from uncultured Rubrivivax sp., assembly GCA_937975735.1. GTDB lineage: Bacteria > Pseudomonadota > Gammaproteobacteria > Burkholderiales > Burkholderiaceae_C > Rubrivivax. Next base: position 37,828 of record CALJUI010000063.1, on the reverse strand, counting down.
GCGGATCGGCAGACGCGGGTAGGCCAGCACGTCGATCAGCTCGTAGTAGCGCTGCACCTCATCGTGCGGCACGCGGCCGGTGAAGATCACCGCGTCACCGAGTCCGGCCTCGGCGACCTGCGCCTTCAGCGCCGCCTCCTGGGGCCCGCCGCCGACCAGCAGCAGGCGCAGGTCCGGGTGGCGCGGGCGCATCGTGCGCAGTGCCTCGACCAGCAGGTGCAGGCCCTCGTAGCCGTAGAACGAACCGGCGAAGCCGATCACGGTGCGGCCGGCCAGGCCCAGCCGCGCCTGCAATGCCGGGTCGGCCGGCACGCCGAAGCGGAAGCTGCTGACGTCGACCGCGTTCGGGATCACAGTGATGCGTTCGGCCGGGATGCCGCGCGTGGCGATGTCGCCGCGCAGGCCCTCGCAGATCGTCGTCACCTGGTCGGCGCGGCGCAGCGCGAAGCCCTCGACCGCACGCGACAGCCGGTAGCGCAGGCTGCCTTCGCGCGTGGTGCCGTGGTCGACCGCGGCGTCCTCCCACGACGCGCGCATCTCGTAGACCACCGGCACGCGGCGCTGGCGACGCACCCACAGCGCCGGCAGCGCGTTGAGCACCGGCGAATGGGCGTGGATCAGGTCGGGGCGCTCGGCGTCGACCAGCTCGCGCAGGCGGGCCGCGGTCAGCCTCATCTGCGCCCACAGGCCGGTGCCGGGGCGACTCGGCGTGCGGTGGAAGCGCAGGCCTTCGACCGATTCCTCGCGGGCGTCGCCCGGGCCCTGCTTGGGCGTGGTCAGGTGCAAGGTCTCCCAGCCCAACCGCCGCTGCTCGCGCAGGATCGCCAGCGTGCGGAAGGTGTAGCCGCTGTGCAGCGGGATCGAGTGGTCGAGGACGTGAAGCACGCGCATCAGCTCGTCGCCTCCGCGACGGTCGGCCGCGCGGCGCTCGGCATCGTGCGCTGCTCGACGCCCTGGCGCAGGAAGGCCTCGAACATCAGCAATGTCCACAGCGGCGCGCTGTAGTCGCGGCTGCCGTTGTGATGCGCGTCGACGAGGTGCTGCAGGTAGTCGCGGTTAAACCAGCCGGTGGCCTGCAGCCGCTCGCCGAGGATCGACTCGCGCACGCGCTCGCGCAGCGGGCCGCGGAACCAGCGCGCCAGCGGCACCGCGAAGCCCATCTTCGGGCGGTACAGCACGTCGGTAGGCAGCTTCGGCTCCATCGCCTTCTTCAGCAGGAACTTGCCTTCCTGCCCGCGCACGCGCAGGTTCATCGGCAGCGTCGCCAGCCATTCGAGCAGCGGGTGGTCCATCAGCGGCTCGCGCACCTCGAGCGAGTGCGCCATGCTGGCCCGGTCGACCTTGGTGTTGATGTCGCCGACCAGGTAGGTCTTCATGTCCATGTACTGGATCAGCGCGAGCGGGTCGGCGGTCTGCGCATTCGCGGCGTGGCGGTCGAACACGTCCATCGCGTCGTAGCCGCCGAGTTCGCGCTTCAGCGCGGCACTGAACAGCTGCGTGCGCATCGGACCGCGGAAGATCGACATCGAGTGAAAGTAGGCCTCGACCGAGGTCCGGGCCATCCCCTCGAAGGTGGTCTTGGCGCGGAACATGCGCGGCGCCCAATCGGCCTTCGGATACAGGCGCCCGAGGGTGCCGAACAGCGGCCGCCGCAGGCCTTCCGGCAGCGCGCTGCGCATGCGCTCCTCCATCAGGTGCATGCGGTAGCGGCGGTAGCCGCCGAAGGACTCGTCGCCGCCGTCGCCCGACAGCGCCACCGTGACGCGCTGGCGCGCAAGCTGGCAGACGCGGTAGGTGGGGATCGCCGAGCTGTCGGCGTAGGGCTCGTCGTACAGGTGGGCGAGCGTGTCGATCAGGTCGAAGTCGTCGCTCTGCACGACTTCCAGGTGGTGGTCGGTGCGGTAGCGGTCGGCGACCATCTGCGCGAACGCCGACTCGTTGAACTTCGGGTCGTCGAAGCCGATCGAGCAGGTGCGCACCGGGTCCTTGGACAGGCCGGCCATCGTGGCGACCACCGCCGAGCTGTCGACGCCGCCGGACAGGAAGGCGCCCAGCGGCACCTCGGAGATCAGACGCAGCCGCACCGACTCGTCCAGCCGCGCGCGCAGCTCGTCGCAGGCGTCGTCCAGGCCGATCGGGTTGTCGCCGGTGAAATGGATGTCCCAGTAGGCCCGCGGCGTGGGCTCGGCAGCGCCGCGGCGCCAGCTCAGCAGGTGGCCGGGGGAGAGCTTCTTCGCCTGCTTGAAGATCGTTCGCGGCTCGGCGACGTAGCCGAGCGCGAAGTACTCCTCCACCGCCAGCGGGTCGAGCTCGCGCTTCAGGCCGCCGTGCACCAGCAGCGACTTCAGCTCGGAGCCGAACAGCAGCGTGCCGTCGTCGAGCAGCGCGTAGAACAGCGGCTTGACGCCGAGCCGGTCGCGCGCCATGAACAGGGTCTGGCGGTTGCGGTCCCACAGCGCGAAGGCGAACATGCCGCGCAGGCGCAGCACGCAGTCCTCGCCCCAGGCCTCCCAGGCGTGCACGATCACCTCGGTGTCGCTCTTCGTATGGAAGCGGTGGCCCAGCGCCTCCAGTTCGGGGACGAGCTCCTGGAAGTTGTAGATCTCGCCGTTGAAGACGATGCAGACGGTGCCGTCCTCGTTGAACAGCGGCTGCTGGCCGGTGGCGACGTCGATGATCGACAGCCGCCGGTGGCCGAAGCCCAGTCCCGATTCCACGTGCACGCTGCCTTCGTCCGGGCCGCGATGGTGCTGCGAGTCGTTCATGCGCATCAGCGCGCCGCGGTCCACGGGACTGCCGTGGCGGGTGTCGAAGATGCCGGTGATGCCGCACATGGTGGTCGGGTGTTGAGTCGTCCTGCGGGGCGCGCGGGATGCACCACGAAGGCCGAAGCCGCCGCAACCGCGGTAGACGGCCGATGTTACGCGAGCCCCCCCTTCAACCGGCCCCGTTCAGGGGCGAAACGGCACATCGCATGACATCCGCCACGCCCCCGGTCGCGCAACCCCCAAGGCTCGGGGGGCTCATCGCTGGCGCCCGCGGCGGGCGAGTTGCTCGTCGTAGACGCGACGGTAGCGCGCCACCATGGCCTGCAAGCTGAAATCGACCTCGGCCGCGCGGCGCGCCTGCGCACCCCAGTCGGCGGCCGCGCCGCGCTGCCGGTACATCGTCACGAGGCCCTGCGCCATCGCCTCGACGTCCGCGCTGGGCACCAGCAGGCCGGTCTGCCCAGGTTGCACCAGTTCGGTGTTGCCGCCGACCGCGGTGGCCAGCACCGGCAGGCCGCTGGCCATCGCCTCGAGCACGGTGTTGGAGATGCCTTCAGCCAGCGACGGCAGCGCGAAGACGTGCAGGCCGCGCAGCACCTCGGCCACGTCGTTGCGCTCGCCGGGCAGCCAGACCGAGTCGCCGATGCCGGCATCGGCAATCCGGGCCGTCAGCTCGGCCTGCAGCGGGCCGCCGCCGACGAGGGCCAGCCGGGCATCGCCGCGCATCGACGGGTGGATGTCCATCGCGCGCGCGAAGGCCTGCAGCAGCAGGCCCTGGTTCTTCACCGCCTGCAGCCGCCCGACGGTGCCGACGATCCAGTGGCGCGCCGGATCGAACGGGCAGCCCGGCGGCGCAACCGGACCGCCGGCGGCCGGCGCGAAGCGGTCGGTGTCGACGCCGTTGATCACCTGGGTGATGCGCCTGCCGGCGATGCCCACGCGTTGTTCGAGGTAGTCGCGCAGATCGCGCGAGACGGTGATGTAGTGGTGCACCATGCCCGAGTACAGCCGGCGCAGGCGCTGGAGCTTGCGGTCGTTGCCGTCGAGGTCCTCGACATCGCGGCCGTGCTCGCCATGGATGCGCACCGGCACGCCGGCCAGCATGGCCGGCAGCTGCAGTTCGAGCGCCGCCAGGTTGCGCGTGTGGACGATCGCCGGCTTCAGCTCGCGCATCAGCCGCCAGACCTGCGGATACAGGCGCAGCGCGTGCCCCGGCGGCTTGTTCAACGCATGCAGCGCGACGTCGCTGCGGGTCAGCCGCGAGGCGAAGTCCGGGTCGACGCGGTCGACCGCCAGGACCGCGTGGCGGTAGGCGTCCGCCGGCATGTGATTGATGAGGTTGACGACACCGTTCTCGAGCCCGCCGGTGGCGAAGCGGTAGAGGACATGCAGGACGAGCGGCGGCATCGATCAGCAGCCCGCCGGCACCCTGTACAGCCGGGCCGGCCGGGGCGCGATCAGCGCCTGCAGCCGCGATCGCACTCGCACAGCGAGCGATCCGGGCAGGCTGCCGGCCAGGCGATGGAACGCGCGCACGAGCGTCGTGCCGGTGCTCGAAGGCTGCGCCGCCCAGGTTTCCTCCAACTGCCAGCACGCCGGCGGATCGTTCCAGCGCGCCAGCGGGGCCGAGTCGTCCCAGTCGAAGGTCTCCGGGTCGATAACGACCCACCGCTCGAAGGGCTGAGGAGTCGGCGGCGCCGCGCCCAGTGCGACGACCCGCGCACGAAGGTCGGGGCCGCCCACCAGGGCTCGGAAGCTGGCGGCGCGATAGGCGTTGGACATCACGTGCAACGTCGTCTGCGGACGCTCGCTGAGCTCGGCCAGGATGCGTTGGCTGTTGGCGGTGAAGGCTGCCACCGACGCCTGCAGCATCAGCGCGAAGACCAGGCCGACGCCCATCGCCGCAGCGGTGAGCGTCAACGACGCCGAGCCGGGCCATCGCGCCAGGCCGGCACCGGCCAGCAGGCACAGGGGCGCGACGAAGATCAGCATGTAGTTCGTCTGCTTCGGGATCAGCAGCAGCGGGTCGAGCGACACCGGCAGCAGCGAGAACAGCAGCATCGTGCCGATAGCCCAGAACAGCACGAAGCGGCTGGCCGGCCACTCCGACCCACGTCGCCACACCAGCACCACCGCCCCGAGCAGCGCCAGGTAGCCCAGCAGCCCGGTGTGATACACGCGCCCGAACAGGTAGCGCAGGTAGAAGGCCGGCTCGTTGTGGATCTCGCCGGCAGCGACGCCGGCTTCGAGGTAGCCGCTCTGGCGGCGCTCGATGACGCTCTCGAAGACATACCAGAAGCGGCCGGTGAAAGCCATGTAGAGCAGCCCGTTGAAGACCATCGCGCCGACGAAGCCGACCACCATCCACCACCACCGGTGGTCCCAGCGCCGGACCACCAGCGGATAGAACAGCAGGATGGCGAAGACGATGATGGTCACCGGCTTGATCAGGAAGGTCAGGCCGGCCAGCACGCCCGCCAGCGCCGTCAGTGCCCGGGAACGGCGCCATTCGCCCTCGACGAAGGCCACGAAGGCGGCCGTGATGAACAGCGACAGCGGCGCGTCGGCCATGATGCGGCCGGCGAAGTGCACGTGCGTGGGCAGCGTGGCGAGCAACAGGCCGGCGATCAGGCCGGCACGCAAGCCGAACAGTCGTGCGCCGAGCCAGGCGACGAGCAGCACCTCGCCGACCGAACTCAGCAGCGAGTACAGCGCCGCACCCAGCTCGCCACGGCCGAACAGGGCGGCCAGGGCCGCCATCGGCAGGTTGACGCCCAGCCGGTTGGCGCCGACGTAGTCGTCCAGCGCCCAGTCGCCGTCCAGCACGCGGTTTGCGCTGGCGATGTAGGTGACCTCGTCGGAACCGAAGAAGCCGGTGTAGGCCAGCCAGCGTGCGCCGATCGCGACCAAAAGCACGCTGGCCATGACGGCGATCAGGCCGCCATGCACCGCCGGCGCCGAGGTTCGGGCAGGATCGCTCACAGCACCGAGAGCACCGCGTCGATCACCGCCCCCTGCTGATCCTCCATCCCGACCCACATCGGCAGGCGCAGCAGGCGGTCGGCGATGTCGTCGGTGACCGCGAGATCGCCGTGCGCGCGGCCGTGACGTCGGCCGGCCGGGGCGCTGTGCAGCGGCACGTAGTGAAAGACCGTCTGCACGCCGAGCGCCTTCAGCCGGGCCATCGCCGCACTGCGGCGCGCCAGGTCCGGCAGCAGCACGTAGTACATGTGCGCGTTGTGCTTGCAGTGCGCCGGCACCTGCGGGCGCGCGAGCTTGCCATGCCGCTCGGCGTCGGCGAACGCTGCATGGTAGCGCGCCCACATCGCCAGCCGGCGCTGGGTGATCGTGTCGGCTTCCTCGAGCTGCGCCCACAGGAAGGCGGCGATCAACTCACCCGGCAGGTAGGACGAGCCGACGTCGACCCAGGTGTACTTGTCGACCTGGCCGCGGAAGAACTGGCTGCGATTGGTGCCCTTCTCGCGGATGATCTCGGCCCGTTCGGCGAAGCGCGGCGCGTTGATCAGCAAGGCGCCGCCCTCCCCCGAGATCACGTTCTTGGTTTCGTGGAAGGAGATCGCCCCGAGGTCGCCGATCGAGCCGAGCGGCCGGCCGCGGTAGCTGGCCATCAGCGCCTGCGCCGCGTCCTCGATCACCAGCAGGTCGTGGCGGCGGGCGATGGCCATCAGCTCGTCCATCTCGCAGCCGACGCCGGCGTAGTGCACGGGCACGATGGCGCGCGTCTTCGGCGTGATCGCCGCCTCGACCAAGCGTTCGTCCAGGTTGAGCGTGTCGGCGCGGATGTCGACGAAGACCGGCACCGCGCCGCGCAGCGCGAAGGCGTTAGCCGTCGAGACGAAGGTGTACGAGGGCATGATGACCTCGTCGCCGGCACCGACCTCGGCGAGCAGGGCCGCCATCTCGAGCGCCGCGGTACACGAGTGCGTCAGCATCGCGCGACCGGCCCCGGTGCGCTGTTCGATCCAGCGGTTGCACTTCTTCGTGAACGAGCCGTCGCCGGCCAGGTGCATCTCGGCGTGCGCCTGGGCGATGTAGCCGAGTTCCCGGCCGGTCATGTAGGGCCGGTTGAAGGGCACGGTGGTCATCCAGGCCTCCTCGATCCGTTTCGGGGCGCTCAGGCCCGCGCGATCAGCACCAGGCCGCCCATCACCATCAGCGTGCCGACGATCTTGGCGGGGCGGACCGCCTCGCCGAGGAAGACGATGCCGAACACCATCACGATCACGAAGGCCAGGCTCATGAACGGATACGCGTAGCCGAGTTCGAAGCGCGTCATGGCCGCCATCCAGGCCAGAGACGCGATGAACGCCGACACGAATCCAGACAGGATCCAGGGATTCAGGAACTGCCGCAGCAGGAAGGCGATCTTGTCGAGCCCGCCCGCCGGCAGGGCGCCGGCATAGCCCATCTGCCACTTGAGCACCAGCTGACCGTAGACGGTGAAGGCCAGCGTCAGCAGGATGAAGACGTGTCCCGGCAGATCGAACGAGTTGCGCATGGATGGGTCGCTCCGACGTCGATGGACAGGCCCGCAAGCGTAGCTCAGGCGTGGGGGCTTGCTGACGCGCTCGTCGCCAGTGCGCGGCCATCGCCGAACCAGCGCTCGAGGTTGCGGTGGGTCAGGTTGTCGATGCGGTGCGGCTCGATGCCCTGGGTGAGCTCGGCCAGGCGCGCGATCGTCTGCGCATGGTTGTACTCGGGGAAGTCCGAGCCGACCGTCACCAGCCGGTCGGTGGTCTTGAACAGGAAGTGCATGTCGTCGTCGAGGCGGGAGCTGCCGCGGTAGCGCAGCAGCGTGTACGACAGGTCGAGCAGCAGATGATCGTTGCAGCGCACGATCTCGTAGAGCTCCATCATCGTCGGCCCGGTGCCGTGCAGCAGCACGATGCGCGTCTGCGGGCAGGCGGCGGCGAGGAAGTCGATCACGTCGGGGGCGTGTCGCGTGGCCAGCCCTTGGCGCCGAAACAGCGTGTCGAGGAACACCACCAGACCGTGCTCGCCGGCCGACTCGACCGCCGCGACGCATTTCGGATCGAGCGGGTCGTAGCCGTTCAGGCGCGGATGCAGCTTGACGCCGGCGAAACCCTGCGCCTTGAGCTCGCGCAGCACCGCGTCGATGCGCCGGTTGGTCGCCAGCACGCGCGGGTTGACCCCCGCGATCGGGACGAAGCGCCGAGGGTCCTGCTGCGCCGCCTGCAGCACGAAGGCGTTGTCCTGGTAGTCGGCGATCGCGACCAGGCAAGCGCGGTGGACGCCGGCCTCGTCCATGCCGCGCACCAGTGTCGGCAGCGAGGCATCGAGCAGGCGCTCGCCGAACCAGGAGCCGTCCGCGGTGGCGTGGGTCAGTGAATCGAAGAGCTTCATGACGTGCTCCCGAGCAATTGCGGCGCGGCCCCCGCAAAGGCATCGACGTCGACGCCGATCAGCGCGGCCGCGCGTTCACCGGCGGCGACCGCCGCGGCTGCCGAATCGGCCAGCGTGACGACGTAGCCCAGCCGCCGGTCCTTGTGCCGCAGGTCGCCGGCGCTGTCGCCGGGCAGCAGATTGAGGTGCACCGCGGCGACGCCGGGCTGGCGGCGGGCCTCGTCGAGGCCGTCGACGCGCCGCAGCACACCCGCCGGCGCGCGCAGGAACTCGATGTTCGCGGCACGCCCTGGCGGGCCCGCTGGCCGGTCGGGCAAGCCCGGATAGCAGCCGAGCGCGATCCGGATGGCCGCCGTCATCACGTCGGCCCCGGTCAGGTGGCCGAGCACGGTGGGATAGATCATGACACCGCCGCCCCGGGCGGCGACGTCGATCGGCACGAGTCGCCCATCGCCGACGATGAACTCCGCATGGACCAGGCTGCACCGGATGCCGAGCGCCCGCACGAGCGCGCCCAGGGTCGCCTCGACCAGCGGCCAGGGGGCGAGGTCCGGGTCGGGCGGGTAGGTGATCCGCGACGACACCGCGGGATGGTCCGGATACGGTGTCTTGCCGGCGACGCCGAGCACTCGCGGTTGGCCGTCGACCACCAGCGCGTCGACGATGACCTCCGGCCCGCTCAGGCGCTGCTGCACGATCACCCGGCGGCTGCGGCTGTGCGCGAATGCATGGGCGATCGCGTCGTCGGCGTCGGCCGCATCGGCGACGAGGCCGACGCCCTTGCCTGCCTGCGCGTCGACCGGCTTGATCACCCAGGGCCCGGCCATCGCCCGGACCGCGGCCCGCGCGTCCTCCGCCGAGGCCGCGAGACGCGTCGCCGGCGTCGGCAGGCCGGCGGCAGCGGCAGCCTCCGTCATGCGGGCCTTGTCGGTGCAGCGGCGCGCGGCGTCGACGCCGACGCCGGGCAGGCCCAGCGCGTCGGCGACGATCGCGGCGGTCAGCACGCCGGTGTCGGTGGTGTCGCACAGCACACCGTCGACGGCGTGGCGCCGGGCGACCGCCAGCGTGGCCTCGGCGTCGGTGAGGTCGGCCACGGCGTGGAGGTCGGCCAGGCCGAATCCCGGCCGGTCGGCGAGCCCGTCGGTGACCAGCACGCGGCAGCCCAGCGCCCGGGCATGGCGGATGGTCGGCAGCTGCCAGGGGCCGGCGCCGAGCACGTGCAGGAGCGGCGCGCGCGACATCGTCAGCCGGCCAGCGGACCGTTGCGCCAGCCCCAGATGTACCAGGGCGCGTCGGGGCCGGTGTTGAAGAGCAGGTCCAGCACGCTGACCGAGGGCTCGAACGGCGGGAACCGCTGCGGATGCTCGGGATAGCCCGCGTAGTCCTTCCAGACGAGCTCGATGCCGCGCTCGCTGAAACGCTCGGGCACGATGTAGTCGCGCGCCGCCGGGCCCGAGTGGTAGACGGACGCGCCGGTGCGCACGACGAGGTCCACCATCTTGTCGAGCTTCTGCCCCTGGGCCGCGTAGCTCCGCGAGTCGGCGAAGGCGGTCCGGATGCCGAGGAATTCGCCGGCAATGTGGCGGGTCGTCCACTGGTTCAGCTCGGACAGCTTGTGCCAGCGCCGGTCCAGGTAGACATGGTCGAGCCAGTCACGGTAGCGCGCGAAATGCGGGCACTTGCCGTAGTTCTGCGTCAGCGTCTGGTGGTGCTTGGCCTGCCAGGCGGGATCGGCGATCTCGACGTCGTGGATCAGGCGGTTGCGGTCGTTGCCGACGGGCACCGAGATCCACTGCGCGCCGCCTGCGGTCTTGATGCGGTTGCGATTGCGCCAGTCGCGAGGGGTGTACTGGTTGTCGTCGTAGAAGACGAACAGGTCGACGTCGTGGATCAGGTCGAAGTAGCCCTTCCAGGGCAGGTAGTTCGACTGCACGGCAGCGACCTCGCGCACCGGGGGCGTGGCGTTGCTCATCGGTATACGTCCCGCACGATGTAGCGCGGCCGGCGGCGCACCTGGTCGAGCACCTTGCCGAGGTAGACGCCGACCAGGCCGAGCGCCATGCAGCTCAACCCCAGGCTCAGTGCGATCAGGCCCATGATCGACGTGAAGCCGATCAAGGTGTCGGCGTACACGAGGCGGCGGAACACGAGGTAGGCGACGTAGCCGAAGCTCGCCAGCGTGATGACCCAGCCGGCGTGGAACAGCCACACCAGTGGCCGCGACGAGAAGGAGCTGACCGCCGTGAGCATCAGCTTCACGCGGCGCAGGATCGAGTAGGTGCTGGGCCCGGCGCGCTGCGACTTCCGCACCGGCAGGCCGAGTTGCGTGTAGCCGGTCCAGCTCATCATGCCGCCCAGGAAGAGGTCGTGATCGCCGAGCGAGAGCAAGGCGTCGACGAAGCGGCGCGTCATCAGGCGCTCGGTCAGCATGTTCTCCGGGATCGGCACGCTGCTGATCGCGTTCAGGCCGCGCCAGAACAGGCCGCCGGTCCAGCGTTCGACCCAGCCGCCCTTGCGCGCCGGCTGATAGCCGTAGACGAGGTCGGCGCCGCTGGCCCGCTGCTTGGCGGCGAACTCGGCGAGCACGGCGGGGCGGACTTCCAGATCGGCGTCGATCAGGAAGACCCGGTCGCCCCGCGCGTGCAGCAGTCCGGCATGCATCGCCGGATGGTGGCCGAAATTGCGCGACAGGTCGATGACCACGATGCGGGGGTCTGCGACCCGGCGCTCGAGCGCGTAGGCCAGGCTGTCGTCGGGCGATCCGTCGTTGACGAGCACCAGCTCCCAGCGCCCCGGCGCCTCGGATTCGGCGGCTTCGACGCACTCGTCGATGAACGCGGGCAGGAACTCGCGTGACCGGTACAGCGTCGCGACGACGCTGAGCGCCGGGGTGTGGGTGGATCCCGGGTCGGTCAGAGCCGCCACACGCGGTAGCCCGCCTGGCTCAGCGCCTTCGCATCGAAGGCCGCCTTGACATCGATGAAAGCGCCGCCGGGCGCGAGCGCACGCGCCAGATCGGCATCGCCGAGCGATCGGTAGGCCTTGTGCGCCACCGCGGCGATCACCGCCTCGGCGCGCGGCAGCTCATCCAACCGCTCGAGCGCGACGCCGTACTCGTGCATTGCCTCCGCCGGATCGGCTGCCGGGTCGGTCACGTGCACGTCGACGCCGTAGCTCTTCAGCTCGCGGATGATGTCGATGACCTTGCTGTTACGCAGGTCGGCGCAGTCTTCCTTGAAGGTCAGGCCGAGCACGTTGACCTTGGCGCCCTTGACGTGGCTGCCGCCGGCGATCATCTGCTTGATCGTCTGCTCGGCGATGAACTTGCCCATGCCGTCGTTGATGCGCCGGCCGGCCAGGATGACCTGCGGGTGATAACCCAGCATGTCGGCCTTGTGCGTCAGGTAGTACGGGTCGACACCGATGCAGTGGCCACCCACCAGACCGGGCTTGAACTTCAGGAAGTTCCACTTCGTGCCGGCGGCCTCGAGCACTTCGCTGGTGTCGATGCCCATCTTGTCGAAGATGATGGCCAGCTCGTTCATCAGCGCGATGTTCAGGTCGCGCTGGGTGTTCTCGATGACCTTGGCCGCCTCGGCGGCCTTGATGCTGCTGGCGCGGTGCACGCCGGGCACGATGATGCGCTCGTAGACCTTGGCGACCCGGTCGAGCGTCTCCGGCGTGTCACCGCTGACGATCTTCAGGATCTTCGTCAGCGTGTGCTCCTTGTCGCCCGGGTTGATGCGCTCGGGGCTGTAGCCGACGAAGAAGTCCTGCTTCCACTTCTTGCCGGACTCGCGCTCGAGCACCGGAATGCAGACCTCCTCGGTCGCGCCGGGGTAGACGGTGGACTCGTAGACGACGGTCGCGCCCTTCTTCATGTGCCGGCCGACGCTGGTGGACGCGCCGATCAGCGGCCGGAAGTCGGGCGCGTGGGCCTCGTCGACCGGGGTCGGCACCGCGACGATGATCACGTCGGCCTCTGCCAGCATGGTCGGGTCGTCGGTGTAGACCGCGAGCTTGCCGGCCTGGACTTCCGTATCGCTCAGCTCGCGCGACGGGTCGGTGCCGCGCTGGCAGGCCTGGACCTTCTGCGTCGAGATGTCGAAGCCGATGGTGCGGATCTGCTTGCCGAATTCCACCACCAGCGGCAGGCCCACATAGCCCAGGCCGATGACCGCCAACGTGTTCATTGTTCGAGTTCCCTTGATTGAAGTGGACGGGACCGGGTCAGCGTGCCGCCCGCGTCGCGGCCAGCGGCCCCTGCAGGGCCGACAGGACGCCTGGCACGAAGCCGCGCAGCACCGCGTCGGCGTCGCCACCTTCGACGATCGGCGTCGAGACGATGATCACCGCTCCGTCGTCGCCGCGCCCGAGCAACCGGTTGATCGCCAGTTGCAACCGAGCGCGGGCGTCGCCGGCGATGTACTCGCCACCGACCCAGTAGGTCTGCCAGACCCGCAGCCGGCGGGCGCTGCCGCCGGCGAGCAGCGCGGCGATGCGCAGTTCGGCGGTACGCAGCGTGACCGGCCCGTCGGGGGTGTCGACCGTGGTCGCGCCGCCGGCCACCTGCGCCCAGTTCGGCGTGTCCGGACCGACCAGCAGGTTGGTCGAGGTCACGAGCTTGCGGTCGTAGCCCTGGCCGCGGTAGTAGCCGATCCAGACGCGCAGCGGCTCGCCGGACGCGGCACGATAACTGCGCTGCGCGATCGCGCTCGGGTTGGCATAGGCCGGGACCCAGTCGGTCGCCGCGCCGGTGTCGGGCTCGGAGGTGTATCCGCCAACGTCGGGCAGCACGAGCACCGGCGTGGCGGTGGTCTCGATGCGGTCGAGCCGCCAGGCGACCGCCTGCGTGGCCGCCAGCAGCGCAACGATCGCGAGCGCGACGCCGATCGGCGGTCTGGCGGCCGGGCTGGCGGCGGCGCGCACCGGGGCGGCGGGGGCATCGTCGGCGTTCGGTTCGGCCCAGCGCGCGCCGACCATGAACATGATCAGGATCACGATGCCGAAGAAGACCCAGCCGTAGATCAGGTGGTCGACGCCGGCCGCCAGCTTGTTGCCCGACAGGTGCGCGATCATGACGATCATGTAGGCGCGCAGCCAGTTGGCGACGATCGGCACGGCCAGCGAGAACAGGATGAAGACGACGCGCTTGCGTGTCGACTGGTAGTTCAGGTAGGCGAACAGCGTGCCGACCATGAACGATGCGATCAGGTAGCGCACGCCGCTGCAGGCCTCGACGACCGACCAGTTGCCCGAGGGGATCACGAACTGCAGGCCCTCCCGGTAGACCGGGATGCCGGAGGCGCGAAGCGCGAGCACCGTGAAGTCGGCCGTCCATTCCATCATCGGCGCGACGAGGAAGTCACCGATCGGCACCGCGAAGAACAGGAAGGCCAGCGGGCACAGCACCGTGCGCGTGACCGCCAGGCCGAACCGCGCCGGCACGGTCAGCACGATCAGGGCCACCAGCGCGAGCTGCGTCGCCGCATTGACGCTGGCGAGCTCGCCGAGCAGCCACACGGCGCAGACCCCCGCGATCGGCAGCAGCACCGCGTAGGCCGGCCGCGCGGCGACGCCCTGAAGGCGGTGGCGCCGGCGCCAGATCAGCCAGACGACGATCGGCGGCACCAGGAAGGCGTGGGTGAAGGTCTCCGATCGCCACCAGATGCCGACCATCGCCGCGGCGGTATCGCGAAACAGCAGCAGCAAGGTGGCGATCACCAGCCCGGTCAACGCCAGCGATCCCCAGCGACCGCCTCGGGCGGGCAGCGTTCCGAGGGCCTCGCGTGCCGTGCCGTCGCCCGTGGGGAGGTCTTGAGCCATGTCGGTGTCCACTTCAGCCGAGGCTGCGCACGACGAACGGACCCAGCCAGTTCGCCATGCCCAGGGGGAGCCTTCGCCAGGCCTCGATCATCAGCCGGTACCTGGCGTTGGCCGGATTGTTCTGCGGCACCGCATCGCGCTTGTACAGGCGGTACTCGTAGTGCAGCGGCGTCGGTTCGAAGCCCCAGTTCTTCTTGAACGCGAACGGGCCGGTGCCCTGCTTGCTGCGGCCGAAGTCGAACAGCCGCAGACCCTGCTCGCAGGCGTCGCGCATCAGTTCCCAGTACTTGAAGTCGTTCGCGGCCAGGTCGCGCGCGGCGACGTCGTCGCCGGCGTAGTACGGCAGGATCTGGTCGCGGAATCGGAAGCTCAGCACGCTCGACAGCGGCCGGCCGTCAGGCGCGCTGACCGTCAGCACGCTGCAGTCGTCGCCGAAGCGCTCGCGCAGCACCTCGAAATAGCGCCGCGGCAGCGCCGGCGTGCCGTGACGGTGCACGTTGTCGGCGTAAAGGGCGAAGAAGCGGTCGACGCCGTCGTCGAAGCGGCTCACGAGGCCGTTCTTGATGCCCTTGCGGACCATCGCGCGCTGCTTGCGCGGGATCGCCAGCATGTTCGCCTCGACGTCGGGCAGCAGGGCCTTGCGGAAGGTGACGTAGAGCTCCTGGCGAGGCCAGTCGGCGTGGCGGGCCTGCACGTGCCGCAATTCCAGGTGGTCGACCTGCAGCTGCAGGGCCAGCGCCTGGGCCTCGGATTCCAGCGCCTGCGCGGCCTGGTCGTCCTCGGCCGCGACGCCGCCGTAGACGGCGAAGGGCAGGCTCACGAGCGCCTTGCCGAAGAGCAGGCTGCGCACGTGCGCCAGCGGCAGCACGCCGACCACCCGGCCCGCGCGCTGCGCGAACAGGAAGTGCGTGTCGTGGCGGAACACGTCCTCGATCACGCCCTGCCAGGCGGCGCGGTGGAAGAAGGTCGCGTCCGGGTGGACGGCGACGAACGCATCCCAGCGCGCCGCGGCGGTGGCGTCGGTGCGGGACAGTCGCTGGACCTCGGTCATGCGCGCTTCAATGCACCGTGTGGACCGGCAGGAAGATCCGGTCCATCCGGTCCCAGCGGAAGTCGGCGAGTAGGTGCTCGAGCCGGTCTTCCATGCGACCGATGTTCACGTAGTGCCTGAACCGGGTCTTCAGGTCGATGCCAGACACGCGCGGTTGCCCGACGTCGATCTCCCAGGGATGGAAGTAGAAGATCGCGGCCTGGCGGTCCTGGCGGTTGACGCGCCGGAGCATCCAGCGCGACACGGCATACGGCAGCAGCCGGAAGTAGCCGCCGCCGCTGGACGGCAGGTTGTGGTCGAACAGCCGCATCGTCGTGACCGGGATCTCGAGCAACCCGTTGTCACGACGATGCGCGAAGCGCGGCGCGTCGGGCATGCCGTAGTGGTCATGCCTGATCGGGTAGATGCTCGAGCTGTAGGCATAGCCGGCATCGGCCAAGGTGTCGAAGGCCCAGAGGTTGTCCTTCCCGATCGAGAAGCTCGGCGCCCGGTAGCCGCGCACCGGCACGCCGCCGATCTGCTCGAGCACCTGCTTGGCCTGCATCACGTCGGCGGCGAAGGCCTGCGGGTCGAGGTCGCTGGCGCGTTCGTGGCCGTAGCCATGGCTGGCCAGTTCGTGGCCGCCGGCGACGATGCGCCGGACCAGCGCCGGGTAGCGCTCGGCGATCCAGCCGAGGGTGAAGAAGGTGGCATGGGCACCGCGCCGCGCGAGCAGATCCAGGATGCGATCGACGTTGCGCTCGACCCGGCACTCGCAGCGGTCCCAGCCGCTGCGGGCGATGTAAGGCGCGAACGCCGAGACCTGGAAGTAGTCCTCGACGTCGATCGTCAGCGCGTTCGTGATCGTGGGAGCGAGCATGGGGGCGGCCTGGAAGCGCGCGGCCGGGGCCGGCGCGGACAACGCTACTTCTTCGACTTCTCTGACTTGGCCGGCGGCGGCGCATCGGCCGGCGCATCCGGTTGCCTGACCGCGCTGACGAGTTTCTGCAGCATCGACAGCGTCTGCACGTTCAGTCGCTCCAGCCGCAGCAGGCTGCGCTCGAGGCGTTGCATCTGGTCAAGCCGCTGCTCGGCGCTGAGCCGGGCCAGCTGCTTGCCCATGCCGTCGGCGACACCGGGATCGATGCGCAACTTGCTCAGATCGACGTCCAGGTCCATCGGCCCGGAGTGGCTGGCGAAAGCGTCGCCGGCACCGGTGTCGGCGCGCTGCTTCGGCGCCGGCGCGGCGGTCTCCTGCTCGAGCTCGGCAACGACTTCGTTGACGTCGTCGACCGTCAGGTCCGATCGCGTGTTCAGGAAACCGAGCAGCAGCAGCCGGTCGCAGACCGAGTTGATCCGGCGCGGGATGCCGCGCGTGGCCTTGTAGATCGCCTCGAAGGCGCCCTTCCCGAAGGTCGGCTTGTCGGTCGCGCCGGCGCGCTTGAGTCGGTGTTCGATGTAGCCCTGCGTCTCTTCCTGGTCGAGCGGGCCGATGTGGCAGGTGGCCGCGACGCGCTGGCGGAACTGCTCCATCTCGGGGCGCTGCAGGATCTCGCGGAACTCGGGCTGGCCGATCAGGAAGCTCTGCAGCAGCGCCTGGTTGCCGAACTGGAAGTTCGACAGCATGCGCAGCTCCTCGACCGCGCGCATGCTCAGGTTCTGCGCCTCGTCGACGATCAGCAGGCAGCGCTTGCCCTGGCTGGTCTGGCTGATCAGGAAGGCCTCCAGCGTGATCAGGAGTTCGCTCTTCGGCACGTCCTTGACCTTGAAGCCGAAGGCCGCGCCGACCATCCGCAGCGTGTCCTCGGCCCCGAGCTGGGTCGTCACCAGGTGGCCGGTGACGACGTTGCTGCCGTGCAGGCCCTCGATCAGCGTGCGCAGGATCGTGGTCTTGCCGGCGCCGATCTCGCCGGTGATGACGACGAAGCCCTCGTTGCGCGACACGCCGTATTCGAGATAGGCCTTGGCACGGCTGTGCTGCTTGGACCCGAAGTAGAAGCTCGGGTCCGGGATCAGCTGGAAGGGCTTGCTGGTCAGGCCGTAGAAGTCTTCGTACATGGCGCTAGAAGGTCATGCGCAGGTTGGCCAGCACCGAATTCTCGCTGGTCGACTGCGTGCTGCCGTCTGAAGTGGAGTGACGCACGCCGATGGTCAGGCTGGAGCGACGGCTGAGCCGGTCGGACCAGTTCGCCGTGACGGTGTTGAGGCGGCCCGAGCGCGTGCCGGTGTCGGCACGCGAGCGCTGGAAGGTCGCATTGAGGCCCAGCGCCGCGGTCGGCGTGAGCCGGTGCGACACCGAAAAGCTGAGGCCCCGCTGCGCGAGGCTGCCCAGGTCGAGGTCGTCGCCGCCGGTGATCAGCTCGAACGCGCGGCGGCTGTCGGTGTTGAAGACCGACACGAGGTAGGTCGTGCGAACGCCTTCGACCGCCAGCGAGATCTCCTGTCGTCGCTGCAAGGCGGAGCTGCCCGTCAGGAAACCACCGTTGACGAGCTCGGCCGGCGACAGGTTGTTGCGACGCAGCAGGTCGTTCACCAGCTGTTCCCGCAGGATCGGATCGGGCTCCTGCGACGCGAACAGCGCGAAGAACAGATCGAAGGCGGGGATCACCGCGCCGCTGGCGTTGGCGCCGCTGGTCACGTCCTGGCGGTCGCTCAGCCGCAGCACCGTCCGGCGCATCCGGTGCTGGAACTCGAAGGCATGCGAATGCCCGAAGGAGCGACGGTCGGCGCTGGCCGCCAGTCGCGTGCGCTGCGACGGCGTCCAGACGAATCCGCCGCCCCACGTGTTGGTGCGGTCCTTGGTGAGCGTCGCGACATTGCTGTCTTCGACACCAGCCCGCACGTCGACGCGCAGTTCCGGGTTGATCAGCACCCCGACGCTCGCGACGAGGCGGTCTTCCTCGGTGCGGCGGCCACGATCGAAGTCGACGATCTGCCTCGAGGCATCGAGCCCCCAGCCGACGCGCGCGCTGCCGGGCACGGAACCCAGGTGGACCAGCGCGGTGCCGTTGGTCGAGTCGGAAATCGAGTTGGTGCCGGTGTCGGTGGCCGAGAGCACCAGGCTGGTCCGGAAGTCGAGCACACCGCCCAGCGTCGCGCGGAACACCGGCGCCACGCTGAAGGTCTTGACCTGGGAGTAGTTGCTCGACGCGGTCGTCGGGTCGGCGGACTGCAAGCCGAACGCCGACACCGCCTGTCGCGAGATGCTGCCGCGCAGGTCGACGGTCAGATGGTCCTGCACGGCCTCGGCCGTGACGGCCGCCGACAGCTGGTGCTGGATCTCGTTGGCGTCGTTATCCCGCGCATATACCAGGCCGGCCAGCGAGTAGTCGACCGTGCCCTGCACCCGCCCCGACCGGCTGGTGATGCGCACACCGGGGGCGATCGTCGTCACGGCCTCGGCGCGGTCGACGCCATCGCTGCCCCGACGCGAGTCGGTGATCGACTGCGACAAGGACAACGAAGGCACGATCTGCAGGCGCGACGTCGCGCCGGTCGACTGCGCAGCCGCCTGACCCACCGCGAGCGCCAGACCGCTGCAACCCAGGAGTCGGAGCAAGGGAACCGGCCGGGGCGCGCGGAGGCGGATGGGGAAGGTCATCGGATCAGCGTCGCCGACGGTCGCCTCAGCCCGGCTGCTGCTGCGGTTGCACCGGCGCCGATCCGGCAGCCGCCGGCTTCGGCGACGCGCCGGGGTCGGTGCCCTGGCCCTGGCCGTAGCCATAGTCGTAACCATAGCCATATCCGTAACCGTAGCCGTAGCGCCCGACGGTTTCGGTCTGGGCCTTGTTGAGCACCATCATCTTCAGCGGGCACGACTCGATGGTCGCCAGCGCATGCTGGACGTCGTTCTGCAGGGTCCGATCGGCCTGCACCACGACGACGATCTGGCCCATGTGCGTGGCGAGCACGCGGGCCTCGGTGGTCAGCAGCAGCGGCGGCGAGGCGGAGATGATGATGCGGTCGGCATAGCGGGTCGCCATGTCGTCGAGCAGGTCGCGCATCGCGTCGCTGGCGAGCAGTTCCGTGGCGCGCGGATGCGGATCGCCGCTGGGCAGCACCGTGAGCTTCTCGATGTTCGTGCGCAGCAGGACGCTGGACATGTCGACCTGGTGCTCCAGCACGTCCAGCAGGCCCGGACCCGGCGGCAGCCCGAGCGTCCGCAGAATGGACGGGCGGGCAACGTCGGCATCGACCAGCATCACGGTGTTGTCGAGCTCCGCCGCGATGCTCATCGCGAGATTGATCGACGTGAAGGTCTTGCCCTCGCCCGGCAGCGCGCTGGTCACCATGATCAGGTTGCCGTGCTTCACCGGAGCCGCGCCGCGCCCCATCGCGTTGCCGATCAGCGGCCGCTTGATCACGCGGAACTGGTCCGCGGTGGTCGAGCGCGGTGAATTCGGCGTCACGATGCCGGCCTTGTCCAGTCCGGCGAAGTCGATGTCGACCTGGCGCGACTGCGGCCCGGGGGCTGACTCGCTGCGCTTGGGCATCGGACTCGCGGTGGACGCGGCGGGCGCCGACTCCGGCACCGACACGCCGGCCTGGCGCAACTGCTCCAGGCGTTTGGCGGCCTGTTCGATCAAGCTGCTCATGAGCGGGTCAACCCAAACGAGCGGCCATGATCGACATGCCGATCAGGCCGGCGGCGAAGACGACCACGAGGCCGCCGGACGCCAGGAAGAATCGGACGCGGTCCATGCGCGCACGGCGCAGATCCTCGTCCCCGAGCACTGCCGAGACGATCCCCAGCAGCGGCAGCCCGGTGCGCGCGCGCAAGTCCGCGGGATCGGCGAACACCGGGCGGATCTGGCTCGCCGCGAAGGCGGTGAAGAGCCCGGCGCCCAGCGCGGCTGCCAGGGCCAGCGGCAGCAGCAGCAGACGGTTCGGGAACACCGGCTTGGGCGACACGCGCGGCGGGTCGATCAATCGGAAATCCGCCACGCCCGACGCGGAGTCCAGATCGCTGGACATCACCGCGGACTGGCGGCGGGCGACCAGGTCCTCGTAGTTCTTCTTCGTGATCTCGTAGTCGCGATTCAACTGCGCCGCTTCGGCCTCGATTTGCGGCGCGGTCTTGAGCGCCGTCTTCGCCGCGGCCAGCCGCGACCCAAACTCGTTGACGCGGGCCTTCAGCGCCGCAACCTGCACCTCCGAGGCCGCCAGCATGCGGTTCAGTTCCTGGGCCGCCAGGCTGGAATTCGACGTCACCGGGTTGCTGGACTGCTGCTTGGCCAGCAGCTTGCGCTGCTCCTCGATCTCGCGCTTCTTCTGCTCTTCCAGGTCCTTGATCAGCCGGCGCGTGTTGATGATGTCCGGGTGGCGCTCGGTGTAGCGCTGCAGCAGTGCGTCGAGGGCGCGCTTCTGGGCGTCGATCCGGCCATCGATCTCCGGCGTCGCGATGCTGCCGGTGGAGGTGTCCTTCAGCAGGTCCGGCAGCCCGCTGGTCCGCGTGTTGGCCTTCTCGGCAGCCAGCTGCGCCTTGGCCGAGTCGCGCGCGTTCTCGGCCTCGCGCAGCATCAGCTGGGCATCTGCGAATTGCTTGGACAACTCGGCGATCCGAGATGCAGCATCCTTGCCCTCGGTCATCTGCATGTCGAGGTTGCGCAGGCGGAACTCCTTGACGCGGGCCTCGGCCTCCTCGAGCTTGGCCTCGAACGTCTTGATCTGCTCGTTCAGGAACACCTTGGCCGAGTCGGTGTCCTTGCGCGAGGCGCCGAGACTGGACTCGACGAAGATCGAGACCATCGACTGAATCACGCGCTTGGCGCGCTCCTGGTCGGAGTCGCGGTAGGTCAGCGAGAACAGGTTGTCTCTCGTCGTGCTGCTGATCTTCAGTTCCTTCAGCAGGTCTTCGATCACCTTCTCCTGCTGAGCCTTCGTGTTCGCCCCGAGGTCGAGGTCGGCCATGCGCACGAGCTTCTCGATGTTCGGGCGACTGATGAGCGTTCGGCTCAGCATGCCGACCTGCTGCTCGACGTTCGGCTGGATCGCCAGCCCGGACATCAGCGGCTTGAGGATCGACTGCGTGTCGACATAGATCCGCGCCATCGACTCGTACTGGTTCGGGATCTTGAAGACGACGATCGTCCCGATCAGCGCGACCACCCAGGCCACGGCGACCGCCGGCCAGCGGAAGCGCCACATGCCGCGGACGATCGCGGTGACTTGGGCAAGCAAATCGTTCATGAGAGGTGGTCCGGGGCCGCGTTCAGAAGAAGCTCTCTGGAATGATCAGGATGTCGCCCGGCCGCATCTCGACGTTGGCCGAGATGTCGCCGCGCTTGATCAGGTCCTTCAGCCGCACCGAATACTGCTTGTTGCCGTCGGAAGTGCGCAGGATGGTCGCACCGTTGCCGTCGGCGAAGTCGGTCAGCCCGCCGACCGCGATCATCACGTCGAGCAGCGACATCTTCTCCTTGTAGGGAAGGAACTGCGGCCGAGCCGCTTCGCCGACGACGCGGATCTGCTCGCTGAAGGGCCCGACGAAGCCGGTCACGATCACCGTCACCACCGGATCGCGGACGTACTTCGAGAGCTCCTTCTCGATGTCGCGCGCCATCTGGGTCGAGGTCTTGCCCTGCGCCTGCAGCTGGTCGACCAGGGGCGCGGAGATCTTTCCGTCCGGCCGGACCGGCACCGAAAGGGACAACTCGGGGTTGCGCCAGACGATGATGTTGAGGTTGTCGCCCGCGCCGATCACGTAGCTGTAGTCTCCCGCGGAGGCGCTGGCCGGCGCGGCCGGGAACTTCGGCGCCGAACTCGCACACGCGGCAAGAACAACGGCAAGCGCACCGATCGCGCCGAGGCGCAGGCTACGGAGAAACGCGGGGGCGGTGGGCATCACGGCAATTTCCTTCACGGTCGGTTCTTGTCGAGGCGATGGTTCTGCTGATTTCGGTTCGGCGACGTCGGCCTCGCGTCTCGACGAACCGGTCCATTCTGCCAAACGCCATGGTGGCACAGGTCCGAGACCTGCCAATGAACTAGGTGGCGGTGCGCGCTTGGCATCGGCGGAAAATTCACGGCGCGGGGCGTGATTTCTGCACGCCGACGAGACCCAAGTGTCCGTGGCTGCTGCGCTTCGGACTGCACCGACTCGCCAGTGCAACAGTGTCGAGATGCCTTACACGTCCGCACGGCGCGAGCGCGCGACCGCAGCAGCTGGCGCCCCGTACCATGCGGTCTTGCCTCGCATATCGCCCGGACGGCATGACACCTGCTAACCCCTTCCGGCATTGCGGCCATCAACCACCCGGGCCGTGACTGTCATGGGCTCGAACTCGTTGATCTTGTCGCTTTCTGAACTGGTCCGTCGGCCGTTCGGCGGCGCTGCCGTCGGATCGGACCGCCACAGCGTGCTCTTCGTCTGCATGGGAAACATCTGTCGCTCTCCGATGGCCCATTCGATGGCGCTGCACCGCGCCGCCCCGGGTCTGCGCGTCGACTCGGCCGGCACCCATGCCGCCGAGCGGGGTGAGCCGATCGATCCGAGGGCAGCCGATCTGCTGCGCCGCCGCGGCATCACGGCCCGGCCTCGCGCGCGTTCGCGGCGGGTGGTGGATGCTGACTTCGAGCGTTTCGACCTGCTCGTGGCGATGGACTTGACCAACCGGGCTGATCTGCTTGAGCGCTGCCCGCCGGAACATGCCGACAAGGTCCGGCTGTTGCTGGACTTCGTGCCCGGCCACGAAGGCAGGGAAATCCCTGATCCCTACTTCAGCGGACCCGACGGTTTCGAACGCGTCTTCGATCTCTGCCGAGTCGGCTTGGACGGTCTGATCGCCAGGTTGGAGTCGAGCCGAGCGGCGGCGCGGAGTCCGGACGTGGCATGAAACGCATGCACGTCACCTTGATCCGTCGCCCCTCGTTCATGGGGGCGCAGGCACTCTCTTCTTGACAACCCGATGCCTAGAATGTCAATCAAACTCGAAACCGCAACGGAGCAGCGATGATGAGCGAGCAAACGCCCCAGCCGGATTCGTCGACCCCGAGCGCCCGGCCGACATCGGCGTCGCGGCGGCGCCTGCTGCGCGCCGGCGTCGGCGCCAGCCCGGCGATCCTGACCTTCGTCAGTGCGCCGGTTCGTGCGACCTACTCGGTCAAGACCGCTTCGGCCTTCGGTTCGATGACCACCGGCGTCAGCCATACGCACTCGACCGTGCCTTCGTCGGGATGCAAGCCCGGTTGGTGGGCGAAGGACTCGAACTGGTCGGCCTGGCCCGCATCGTGCAAGACGAGTTCCGGCGGTCCCAAGCTGTTCCGGGACGTCTTCTCCGACTACGGCAGCTACGGCGCGAAGACACTGAAGGAGTGCCTGAAGCTGGCGTCCGACACCGGCATGGACGGGGTCGTCAAGCACTGCTGCGCAGCCTACCTGAATGCCGCCAGCGGCAAGGTGCCGGCCACGCTGTGCAGCACCTTCGCGGCCAAGGACATCTGGACGAGCTACACCACGCGGGGCCACTACGTGCCGACCGCCGGCGTCAAGTGGTTCTCCGACAGCTGTGTGCCCGCCGGCACCGGAGGCATCAATCCGTGGCTGCGTTCGACGATGCCCTACGGCTGAGCACCGACGAGCGGATCTGGGCTGTCGACCGTGCGTCGAACACCCTGATCCGCGTCTGGGGGCACGAGGCTGTCGTCTACGACAGTCGATCGTCGAGCACGCATCTGCTGTCGCCGGCCGCATTGGCGGTCTACGACGCCCTGCGTGAGCTCGGCCCGACGAGTCTGACGCGGATCCTCGATCATCTGGGCGACGAGGTCGAGAGCAACGCGCCGAGCGCCGAAGAAGAGCGCGCATTGCGCGACATCCTGGACAGCCTGCAGCAATGCGGACTGGCAGAATCGCGCGGGCTGTGAAGCTCGCCGACCTTTCCCGTTCCCAGCTGCAGCGGCGTTTGGCCGACACCGGCTTGTCGATCCGGACCGGTCCGGTCGTGTCGCGCATCCGATCGCGGCTGCCCGCCGTCGTCGAAGGCATCACGCTGCATTACGCCCACCATCCGGTCCTCGAGTCCGACGAGTTCGCCGACTTCGACGTTCGTGTCGATCGCCCTCAGGGCTGGCGTCGATGGTGGAGGCCTCAGGTGGAGTTCCGCGTCGACGGTGAGGCGCCTTTTGCGCCCTTGCCGGGCGACCAGGGCTTCCCGATGCTCGAGTGGGGACTGAACTGGTGCATCACCAGCCACTGCCACCAGTTCCTGATCCTGCATGCAGCGGTCGTCGAGCGCGACGGCCACGCGATGATCCTGCCGGCGCCGCCCGGGTCGGGCAAGAGCACGCTGTGCGCCGGCCTTATCCACCGCGGCTGGCGCCTGCTGTCCGACGAACTCGCCGTCATCGATCCCGCGACGCTGGAGTTGCTGCCGATCCCGCGGCCGGTCAGCCTCAAGAACGGGTCGATCGACGTCATCCGCGCCTGGGCGCCAGAGGCCGCGTTCGGCCCCGTGGTCCGGGAAACCAACAAGGGCGCCGTGGCGCACTGCCGCCCGCCTGTCGAAGCCGTCGCGTCGGCCGACCGGCGTGCGACCACGGCCTGGATCGTTCTGCCCAAGTGGATCCCAGGGGCCGAGGCGCGGCTGACGGCGCTGTCCAATGCCCAATCGATGATGCGGCTGATCGACAACGCGTTCAACTACAACGTGCACGGCGCGGTCGGATTCCAGACCCTGGCCGACCTCGTCGAACGCTCCCGGTCCTACGAGTTCGAGTACGCCTCGCTCGACGACGCGGTTCGATGCCTGGGCGGACTGCCCATACCGGAGCACGCGACGTGAAGGGCGTCAACTTGGTGCTGTCCGCGCTGCGCGCACCCGGGAGAATGTCCTCCCTGACGCCCGCCGAGTGGGACCTGATGCTGCGCCAGGCGCGACACGCCGATCTGCTGGGGCGGCTGGCGATGATCGCCGACGCCCGCTCGTTGCTGACCGACCTGCCCGCCGGCCCCCGGGGCCAACTCGAGGCGGCGCGCGTGCTGACGCAGGCGCAGCAGCGGGAGACGCGGCGCGAACTGGCGCACATCGCTGACACGCTGGCACCGCTGGGCATCTCGCCGGTGCTGCTCAAGGGAGCCGCCTACCTGGCGTCGGGCGGCCCCGCGGCGCTGGGCCGCAGCTGCTCCGACATCGATCTGCTCGTCGAGAAGTCGCGGCTCCCCGAGGTCGAATCACAACTGATGATGGGGGGCTGGGTGACGACGCACCTGGACCCCTACGACCAGCGCTACTCCCGCGAGTGGATGCACGAACTGCCACCGATGCAGCACGCGACCCGCCACACCGTGCTCGACGTGCACCATGCGATCCTGCCCGAAACCGCCCGGGCCCGGCCGGACCCCAGCGCATTGCTGGCCGCGTCGATCGCCGTGTCACCGCGCTGGCGGATCCTTTCGCCGACGGACATGGTGCTGCACTGCATCGTTCATCTGCTGCAGAACGAGGAGTTCAGTCATGGCCTTCGCGATCTGTCGGACCTCGACCTGATGCTCCGGCACTTCGGCCATCGCGTGGGATTCTGGGATGCCTTGGTGCCGCGCGGCAGACAGCTCCAGGTCGCCCGCCCGCTGCACTACGGCCTGCAGCTCGCGCACCAGTTGCTCGGCACCCCGGTGCCGGAGCAGACGCTGCGCGACGCCGCCGACGATGCGCCCCGGGCGCCGACGGACCGATGGATGCAATCGCTATGGCGCCGCGCGCTGATCCCCGACCATCACAGCCTGGACCAGCCGTCGTCGCGCTTGGCGCGAGGACTGCTCTATCTGCGGGCCCACTGGATGCGCATGCCTCCGGGGCTGCTGATGCGGCATCTGGCGGTGAAGGGGTGGCGCCGGCTGGGAGGCGCCCGAGCCGCGCCGGCATGAGGTCGTTCGCCGGCCCCCTAGAACCGTGAATTCGTGCCCACCGCCCCCCCATGCGAGGGGTGCCGACCCCAGGAGGCACTGCTTACAGTGGGTTTTCTAGCTCGTCAAGTGCACCGCACCATGGGGCGAAGCGGCGCCTCCGCCTGTAGCGGGGGACCGACTTCCAGCCGTCACGGGACCAGGGCACGATGCCGACAAGGCGGCACGACGACATCGCACTCATGATCCGTATCTTCAACCACTACCTGCATCGCCAGACCCTGCTCCGGATCCTGTCCGACATGGGCCTGTTGCTGCTTGTGGTGTTGATCGTCTTCGCGACGCTGGCCGACGGGCTCGGCGGCCTGCTGCCGATCGCCGGGCCGCAGGTCGTCTCGCTGGCGGCCGGCATGTTCGTCATCAATACGGCGTCCGGCTTCTACCAGAAGTCGCCAAACTTCACTTCGAGCCAGGCGATCGCGCGGGCGGCGCTGGCGCTGCTGCTGGCACTGCCACTGACCTACCTCCTGTTCGGCCTGTTGCCGACGGACTTCCCGGGCCGTGAAGCGGTGCGCGCTGCGGCAATGGTCGGTGTCGGTGCGGTCGTCTTGCGCCGCGTCTACATCGCGCATTGGTCGAGCGCCGCACACGCCAAGACCCGCATCCTGGTGTTCGGCTCCGGCGCAGCCGCCGAACTGGTCGGCAAGACGCTGCGCGAGTCGGACCCGCTCGCCGAGGTGGTGGGCTACTACCCCAGCCCGAACGAGACCGAGTGCGCCGTGGATCGAGGCCTGGTGCTGCCGGTCGACGCGTCGCTGACCGAAACCGCCAAGCGACTGAACGTCGACGAGATCGTCGTCGCGCTCACCGAGCGGCGCTCGGGCAGCATGCCGCTGCGCGATCTGCTCGACTGCAAGATCTTCGGGATTCGCGTCTATGACGTGAACACGCACTTCGAGAAGACCCTCGGACAGATCCGGCTCGGGTTCGCCAACGCTGGATGGATGATCTTCGGCGACGGCTTCAACCAGGGCTTCTACCGAACCGCGATCAAGCGGATCTTCGACATCGTCTGCGCGTTCGTGCTGATCGTGCTCTCCCTGCCGATCATGATCGTCACCGCGATCGCCATCAAGCTGGACAGCCGGGGGCCGGTGCTCTACCGGCAGGAGCGGCTGGGCGTCAACGGCTCGACCTTCCAGGTCACGAAGTTTCGCAGCATGCGCGTCGACGCGGAAAGGGACGGCAAGCCGCGCTGGGCGTCCGTGCACGACGACCGCGTCACCAAGGTCGGTCATGTGATCC
This sequence comes from uncultured Rubrivivax sp., assembly GCA_937975735.1. GTDB lineage: Bacteria > Pseudomonadota > Gammaproteobacteria > Burkholderiales > Burkholderiaceae_C > Rubrivivax. Next base: position 10,671 of record CALJUI010000063.1, on the reverse strand, counting down.
GGCGACTGCGCATCGACGAATTGCCGCAGCTCTTCAACGTCCTCAAGGGCGAGATGAGCCTCGTCGGCCCGCGGCCGGAACGTCCGTTCTTCGTCGAACAACTCACCGAGCAGATCCCGTACTTCGCGGTCCGTCACAGCGTCAAGCCGGGGCTCACCGGCTGGGCCCAGGTGCGCTACCAGTACGGTGCCACGGTCGAGGATTCGGTCGAGAAGTTGCAGTACGACCTGTACTACGTCAAGAATCACACCCTGTTCCTCGACATCGTCATTCTGTTCGAGACGGTGGCCGTGGTCCTGACGGGCAAGGGCGCGCGCTGACGCACGGGCCGATCCCTCGGCCCTTGCCGCGCCTCCAGGGCACGGCACCCCTTGCCTGACACCATCATGGGATCCAGCGGCATCGCGTTGACGCTCTACGGTTTCGTCGCCGCCGCCGTGGCGTACGGGCTGTTCGCCGCCAGACTGATCTTCGCGGGCTACGTGGGCTCTGGCGCCAGCCGCGCCCAGCGCGCGCTGGCTGCAGCGGTGGGCGCCAGCGCCGCCTGGGGAGCGCTGGGCGCCTTTCAGACCGGCACCCATTCCGCCTGGCCGGGCCAGGTACTGACCGCACTCGACCTGCTCCGCTACGCGGCCTGGTTCTACTTTCTGCTCGAACTGCTGCGCCCCGGCCTGCGGGGGCGTCGCGACGCGGAGGTCGGGCTGCTGAGGCCGGCTGCCGCGGTCCTGGTCGGATTCGGCCTGCTGGCCCTGCTCGCCACGATCTCGGGGCGTTTCGACGAGCAGTCGATGTCGCACTTGCTGCTGCTGAGCTCGATGGCGCAGCCGGTGTTCGGCCTCGTGCTGACGGAGCAGCTCTTCCGCAACCTCCCGGAGGGCGGCCGCTGGAGCGCCAAGCCGCTGTGCATCGGGCTGGCGGGGCTGTTCGGCTTCGACCTGTACATCTATTCGCAGGCGGTCCTGTTCGGGACCTTCGACCAGGATGCCTTCAGCGTCCGCGCCGCCCTGCACGCGCTGGCGGTGCCCTTGCTGTTCGTCGCCTCACGACGCCAGGCCGACTGGCGCACCAAGCTGCAGGTCTCGCACAACGCTGCCTTCTTCTCTGCCACGCTGCTGCTGGCCGGCGCCTACCTGCTGCTGATCTCCGGCATCGGCTACTACGTGCGCTTCTTCGGCGGCGACTGGGGCCGCGCGCTGCAACTGGCGCTGCTGGCCGGCGCGCTGGTCTTCCTCGTCCTGCTGGTGCTGTCCGGGTCGCTGCGGGCGAAGCTGCGCGTGTTCGTCGGCAAGAACTTCTTCGCCTACCGCTTCGACTACCGGGAGCAGTGGTTGCGCTTCACCGCGACGCTGTCGACCCAGGAATCGCCGCAGGCGATGGGCGAGCTGGTGATCAACGCCCTGGCCGACCTCGTCGAAAGCCCGGGCGGCAGCCTGTGGCTGCTGGCCCCAGGCGACGCGGAGTTCGCGCAGTCGGCCCACTGCCAGCTCAACGTGGCGGCGCAACGTGAGCCGGTGGACTCCCGGTTCGCCAACTTCCTGCGCGAGCAGGGCTGGATCATCGACGTCGATGAAGCGCGGGCGCGGCCGGAGCGCTACGACGGCCTGGAACTGCCGGGCTGGACTCGGAACAACCAAGGCATCTGGGCGGTGGTACCGCTGATCGTCGGTGAACGGCTGACCGGCTTCGTGCTGCTGGCCCGACCCCGGGCCGTCACCGACCTGGACTGGGAGGTGCGCGATCTGCTGAAGACCGCCAGCCGCCAGGCCGCCGGGTTCCTTGCGCAGATGCAGGCCACCGAGGCCCTGCTGGAAGCGCGCAAGTTCGACGCGTTCAACCGCATGTCGGCCTTCGTCGTCCACGATCTGAAGAATATCGTGACGCAGTTGACCTTGATGATGAAGAACGCGAAGAGGCTGCACGACAATCCGGAGTTCCAGCAGGACATGCTGATGACCGTGGAAAGCTCTCTCGAGAAGATGCGGCAGTTGATGCTCCAGTTGCGCGAAGGCGAAAAACCGCCTGGCGGCTTGCTGGGGGTGGATCTGCAGCCGATCGTCCACCGCATCGCGTCGGTGGCGTCGCAGCGCGGGCGACAGCTCGAGCTGCCCGAGGTCGAACAGGTCGCGACGCGGGGCCATGACGAGCGCATCGAGCGCGTGCTCGGCCACGTCGTGCAGAACGCCTTCGACGCCACGCCCGCAGACGGCCGGGTCTGGCTTCGCCTGACGCGCGACAGCGGCCTGGCACGCATCGAGGTCGGCGACACCGGCCATGGCATGACGCGCGAATTCGTCGAGACGCGGCTCTTCAAGCCATTCAGCAGCACCAAGGCCAGCGGCATGGGCATCGGCTCCTACGAAAGCTTCCAGTACATCCGCGAACTCGGCGGCAAGATCCGGGTCGACAGCGAACCCGACCGCGGCACCGTGGTCACGATCCTGCTGCCGCTGTTCGAGTCGCGTCGCGAATCGGATCTGCAGATGGCGGGCACCCCATGAGCAGCGACAAGCAACCGCCCCTGCTGATCGTCGAGGACGACCTCGCGCTGCAGAAGCAGATCAAGTGGTCGCTCGACAGCTACGAGTCGGTCGTTGCTCAGGATCGCCAGAGCGCCCTGCTGGCGTTCCGCCGCCATCAGCCGGCGGTCGTGACGATGGACCTCGGCCTGCCGCCCGATCCTGACTCGACCTCCGAAGGCTTCAAGCTGCTCGAACAGCTGCTGGAGATCGATCCGCACGCCAAGGTCATCGTGCTGACCGGGCAGAACGATCAGGCCAACGCCTTGCGCGCGGTGGCGCTGGGCGCCTACGACTTCTTCGCCAAGCCCTTCGAACCCGAGCTGCTCGGGCTGACCATCGACCGTGCCTACCGGCTGTTCGAGTTGCAGGCCGAGAACCGTCGGCTGCAGGCGGTCGCTCATCCGGATGCGCTGTCCGGCCTGATCACGCGCGACGCCGAGATGCAGCGCATCGCCCGGCTCATCGAGCGCGTGGCCAGCAGTGACGCCACCGTGATGCTGCTGGGCGAGAGCGGCACCGGCAAGGAGGTGCTGGCGCAGGGCGTGCACGAAGCATCCAAGCGCAGCGGCAAGTTCGTCGCCATCAATTGCGCGGCGATCCCCGAGAACCTGCTCGAGACCGAGCTCTTCGGCCACGAGAAGGGCGCTTTCACCGGCGCGACCAAGACCACCGTCGGCAAGATCGAGACGGCGCAGGGCGGCACGCTGATGCTCGACGAGATCGGTGACCTGCCGGCCTCGCTGCAAGCCAAGCTGCTGCGCTTCCTGCAGGAGCGCAAGATCGAACGCGTCGGCGGTCGCCAGGAGATCCCGGTCGATGTCCGCGTCGTCTGCGCCACCCACCAGGACCTGAAGGACCAGATCAAGGAGGGCCGGTTCCGCGAGGATCTGTACTACCGCCTCGCGGAGATCGTCGTCACCATTCCGCCCCTGCGCGAGCGCACCGGTGATGCGGTGCTGCTGGCCCACGCCTTCCTGCGGCGCTTCGCCCAGGAACAGCGTCGCGGCACGCTGAGCTTCAGCGACGAGGCTCTGCGCGCGATCGAGGCGCACGACTGGCCCGGCAACGTGCGCGAGCTGCTCAATGCGGTCAAGCGTGCCGCGATCATGGCCGACGGAACCCGGGTGACCCGCGAGGACATCGGCTTGAATCCGGCGTCCGAAGCAGAGCGCGAGGAGCCCGATCCGAACGACCTCGACCTGCGCAAGATCCGCGAGCGCGCCGAGCGGGAGGCCATCGTCGCCGCGCTGGCGCGGGCCAACGGCAACATCCTGCGCGCGGCAGAGATCCTGGGCGTGAGCCGTCCGACCTTGTACGACCTGATGCACCGGCTGGCGATCAAGTAAGGGCAAGCGAGATGCACGACGAGACAGCAGGGGGTTCCACGTGAGCGAGGCAATCGGTCGGCTCCGCCCCGCGGCCTGGACCGCGTTGCTCGTCGCCGCGATCGCGGTCGCGGGATGCGGCGCGCGCGATCCATCGAGTCAGCACGCGAAGGCGGAGGCCCTGCTGGCCAAGGGCGACACCAAGTCGGCGATCGTGACGCTGAAGTCGCTGCTGCAGCAAGGCGCCGACTCCGCGCAGACCCGCTTCCTGCTCGGCCGCGCGCTCCTGGCCGGTGGCGACACCGCCTTGGCCCGCGTCGAGCTGGACAAGGCGCTCGAGCTCGGCCACCCGGCCGACATCGTCGTGCCGCTGGTCGCCCGCTCCTACGTCCTGTCCGGGGAGTACGAGGCCCTGATCGCACGGCACGGCCTGACCACGCTGAAGGGCACGAGGGCGAACGCCGACCTGCACACGTCACTCGCGGTGGCCCATGCCGGCAGCGGACGCTTCGCGCAGGCCCGGCAGACGATCGAGGCGGCGCTGCAGTCGGATGGGACCTACACGCCGGCGCGTGCGTTCGCGGCGCGCCTGAAGGCCGACGGCGGCGACCTGTCGGCAGCGCTGGCGGACGCGGCGCGGATCCTCGCCGACGCGCCGAACGACCCGGACGCCTGGCAGCTCAAGGGCGATCTGCAGGCGCTGGGCGAGCGCGATTTCGCCGCGGCGCTGCCAGCCTACCGCAAGGCCGCCGAGCTCGATCCGCGCTTCATGCCGGCCCACATCGCGATCATGTCCTTCCTGCTCGCGCCCGGGGGCGACCTCGCCCAGGCGAAATCGCACCTGGACGGGATGCTCAAGGTGATGCCGCACAACGGCATGACCCGCTACTTCGAGGCCTGGGTGGCCTTGCGGACCGGCGAGACAGAGCGCGCCCAGGAGATCGTGCAGCTGCTGCTGCGCGTGGCGCCCGACAACCCGCGCGTGCTGCAGCTCGGCGGCTTCGTCGAGTACACGCGCGGCACCTACGCGCGTGCCGCCAGCCATCTCGCCAAGCAGATGCAGATCACGCCGGCCGACGAGGTGTCGCGGCGCCTGCTCGCGGCGGCACACCTGCGCCTCGGGCAGCCGGATCGGACCCTGACCGTGCTGCGTCCGCTGATGGAGCGTGCACGCCCGGACGGCGCGAGCTTCAAGCTTGCCGCGCAGGCCGAACTGCAACTCGGCCATGCCGCCGCCGCGCAGGAGCACTTCGCGACCGCAGCGCGTCTCGACCCCGCCGACAAGGGCAGCCGGGCGGCGCTGGCCTATGGCCGGATCACCACCGGCGACGTCGCCGGCGGCCTGGCCGACCTTCAGGTGCTCGCCGAGGACGAGGACAGCACCGCCGCCGACCTGCCGCTCGTCGCGACGCTGATGAACGAGCGCCGCTACGACGAGGCGCTGAAGGCGCTCGACCAGTTCCAGCGCAAGGCGCCCAAGCAGGCGCTGCCGGTGTTCCTGCGCGCCCGCGTGCTGGCGGCACAAGGCGACAAGGCGGCTGCGCGCGAGGCCTACGGCCGGGCGCTGGCGCTGCAGCCGACCTACGTGCTCGCCGCCGACGCGCTGGCCGCGCTCGATCTGGCGGAGGGCCGCCAGGCCGAGGCCCAGGCGCACTACGACCGGGTGCTCAAGGCCGACCCGCGCAACGTGCAGGCGATGCTCGCCATCGCGCGCCTGAAGACCCGTGCCGGCGCGCCGACCGATCAGGTCGTCGAGAGCTTCGCCGCGGCGATCCAGAGCAATCCGAGCGAAGTGCAGCCGCGGCTGGCACTGATCAACTTCCTGCTCGCCAACAAGGACGTCAAGGCGGCGCTGCAGGCCGCCCAGCAGGCCGACGCGACGGTGCCCGACCAGGTCGACATCGTCGAGGCACTCGGCCGCGCGCAGGCGGCCAGCGGCGACACCAACCAGGCGGTGCTGACCTACAACAAGCTGATCCAGCTGCGCCCCAACACGGCCGAGCCCTATCTGCGGCTGGCCGACGCGCTGTGGGCCGCCGGGAAGCGCGACAACAGCGTCGAGACGCTCAAGCGAGCGCTGCTGATCGAGCCCGAGCACCTCCCGGCCCAGCGCGCCCTGTTCGACGCCTACCTGTCGCTGAACCGGCCCGACGACGCCACCACCGTGGCGCGGCAGATCCAGAAGCAGCGGCCGGAACAAGCGCTGGGCTACCTGCTCGAGGGCAGCGTGCCGGCGTCCAAGCGCAAGTGGGACCAGGCGCTCGCGATCTACCGCGCTGGCCTGAAGCGGGTGCCCGATTCGGCCGATCTGGCCGAGCGGGTCCACGTGGTGCTGACGCTGATGGGCCAGCGCGCCGAAGCCGCACGCCATGCGGAGGACTGGTTGAAGGCGCAGCCGAAGAACGCGGCGTTCCCGATGTACCTGGCCGACCAGGCGATGACCAACCGCGACCACGCCCTCGCCCAAACGCGCTACCGCGAGACGCTGCGGCGCGACCCGAACCACCCGCTGGCACTGAACAACCTGGCCTGGCTGCTGCTGCAGGACAAGAAGCCCGAAGCGCTCGAACTCGCCCAGCGCGCCAACGAGGTGTTGCCGAACCGCCCGATCCTGATGGACACGCTGGCGCTGGCGCTGGCCAGCCAGGGCCAGGCCGCCAAGGGCGTCGACGTGTTGCGCCAGGCGATGCAGATCGAGCCGGGGAACCCGCTGCTGCGGCTGAACCTGGCGAAGCTGTTGATCCAGTCCGGCGACAGGACCGCCGCCCGGACCGAACTCGAGACCCTCGCCAAACTCGGGACGAAGTTCCCGCGCCAGGGCGAGGTCAGCGAGCTGATGAAGACCCTGTGACCGGCCGGTCGGCGTCGCGCCGACCGCCGCTCGCCCAACGGAGACTGCCGTGATCCGACCGACCCCCGCCCTCGCCCCCCTGGTGCTTGCCGTCGCTGCCCTGCTGTCCGCCTGCAGCGGCGAGAACACCGCCGACCTCATCGGCTCGGCCAAGACCTATCTGGCCAAGGACGACCCGAAGGCCGCGATCATCCAGCTCAAGTCCGCGTTGCAGAACGAGCCCGAGTCCGGCGAGGCGCGGTTCCTGCTTGGCAAGGCGATGCTCGCCTCGGGCGACGCCGCCGGCGCGGTCGTCGAGTTCACCAAGGCCCTGAGCCTGAAGCGCGCCGAGGCCGAGGTGGTGCCCGAACTCGCCCGCGCGTTGAAGGAGGCCGGGCAGTTCCAGCGCCTGACCGAGCAGTTCGGATCGGTCACCCTCGACGATTCGATGGCGCAGGCCGACCTGAAGGCCTCGCTCGCCGCCGCCTATGGCGCGATGGGTCGTCGCGATCTCGCCAGCCAGGCGGTCGACGCCTCGCTGAAGGCGATTCCCGACTTCGGTCCGGCCAAGCTCTTCCAGGCCCGCCTGATGGCCGATGCCGGCGAGATCGACGGGGCGATCGCGGAGATCGAGCGCCTGCTCGCACGGTCGCCACAGGATCACGAGGCCTGGCTCGTGAAGGCCGAGTTGCTCAACTTCGGCAAGAAGGACGTGGCCGGGGCACTGGCCGCGTATCGCCAGGCCGCGGCGGTGAAGCCGGACTTCGCGCCGGCCCATGCCGGCGCGCTGACGATCCTGCTCGGCCAGCGCGACATCGAAGGGGCCAAGACACAGCTCGAGGGGCTGAAGAAGGTTCTGCCGGGCCATCCGCAGACCCGCTACTTCGAGGGCAACATCGCGCTGCTCACGAAAGACCTGGACAACGCGCAGGAGATCGCCAACCAGCTGATCCGCGCCGCGCCCGACAACCCGCGCGTGCTGCAGCTGGCCGGTGCGGTGGCCTTCGAGCGCGGCGACATGGTGCAGGCCGACCTTCACCTGTCGCGTGGGCTGCAGCTCGCGCCCGGCCAGGACGCCACCCGCCACCTGCTCGCGCTGACCATGCTGCGCACCTCGCAGCCGCACAAGGCGCTGCAGATCCTGCTGCCGCTGCTCGAGCGGCCGCAAACCAGCGCGCAGACCCACTCGCTGATCGCGCAGGCGCACCTGCAGGCCGGCGACATCGCCGCCGCCGAGACCCACTTCGCCAAGGCCGCGAAGCTGAACCCGGCGGACACGCGCAGCCGCGCCGCGCTGGCGGTCAGCCGGCTGGTGCAAGGGGACACGGGCGGTGTCGCCGAGCTGCAGTCGCTGGCCGCCGCCGACAGCGGCACCGCCGCCGACCTGCCGCTGATCAGCGCACTGGTGCGCAAGAAGGACTACGCGGGCGCACTCAAGGCAATCGACGCGCTGGAGAAGAAGCTCGGCGCGCCGCAACCGATGACCTGGAACCTGCGCGCGCGCGTCCACCTGCGCAAGGGCGATCGGTCGGCGGCCCGCCAGGCGCTCGAGAAGGCCCTCGAGATCAAGCCCTCCTTCTACCCGGCCGCAGCGGCGCTGGCCGGCATCGACCTGAGCGAGAAGAAGGTCGACGACGCCAAGAAGCGCTTCGACGCGGTGCTCGCTGCCGACCCGCGCAACACGCAGGCGATACTCGCCAGCGCAGCGCTGAAGGCGCGCACCGGCGCGCCGCGCGAGGAGGTCATCGCCACCTTCACGAACGCCATCAAGCAGAGTCCGAACGCGGTGCAGGCTCGGCTGGCTTTGGTCAACTACCACCTGTCCAGCAACGAGGCGAAACTCGCGCTCGAGGCGGCCCAGCAGGGCGCGGCGGTGCTGCCGAACAGCCCCGAGATGACCGAGGCCCTCGGCCGTGCGCAGGTCGCCACGGGCGACACCAACCAGGCCATCGCCTCGTTCAACAAGCTCGTCACTCTGCAGCCGCGCTCGCCGCAGCCGCTGCTCTTGCTGGCCGAGGTGCACAAGCTCGCCCGCGACCACAACGAGGCCACGCAGCAGCTGCGCCGCGCGCTCGCGCTCGACCCGGACTACCTGCCGGCGCAGCGAGCACTGGCCGAGTTGCTGATCGCCGACGGCAAGGTCGACGAAGCGGCGCGGATCGCCCGCGACATCCAGAAGCAGCGGCCGACGCAGGACATCGGCTATGTGCTCGAGGCCGCCGCCCACGTGCAGCAGAAGTCCTGGGCGCCGGCGGTCGCCGTGCTGCGCACCGGCCTGAAGTCGGCGCCGGACTCGACCACGTTGGCGACGAGGCTGCATGCCACGTTGTCGGCCGCCGGTCAGCAGGCCGCCGCCGACCAGTGGTCTGCGCAGTGGCAGCGCGAGCACGCCAGCGACGCGACCTTCCTCTTCTACCTCGGCGACGTCGCGCTGATGCGGCGCCAACACGACGTCGCCGAAGCGCGCTACCGCGACGTCCTGAAGCTGCAGCCGGAGAATCCGCTGGCGCTCAACAACGTGGCCTGGCTGATGGCCTCGGCGAAGAAGAAGGGCGCGGTCGAGATGGCGGAAAAGGCCAACCGGCTGCTGCCCAACCGCGCCACCATCATGGACACTCTTGCGATGGCGCTGTCGGTGGAAGGCCAGAACGACAAGGCGGTGCAGGTGCTGCGGCAGGCGCTGACCCACGAGCCGGGCAACCACACGGTGCGGTTCAACCTCGCCAAGCTGCTGGTGTTCACCGGCGACAAGGGCGGCGCCAGGACGGAACTGGAGACCCTGTCCCGCCTCGGCGACCGCTTCGCCCGCCACGCCGAGGTAGCCGAGCTGCTGAAGACGCTCTGATCCTCAGCGCGGCAGCGTGCTGCGCCCCATCAGGAAGCGGTCGACCGCGCGTGCCGCCTGCCGGCCCTCGCGGATCGCCCAGACCACCAGCGACTGGCCGCGGCGCATGTCGCCGGCGGCGAAGACCTTCGGCACGTTGGTGACGTAGCCACCCTCGTCGTCGGTGCCGGCACGGGCGTTGCCGCGAGGATCGCGTTCGACGCCGAAGGCGTCCAGCACCGTCGGCACCGGACGCACGAAGCCCATCGCCAGCAGCACGAGGTCGGCGGGCCATTGCTTCTCGGTGCCGGGCACCTCGACCATCTTGCCGCCCTGCCACTGCACGTGCACGGTGGTCAGCCCCTTGACCTTGCCCTTGTCCTTGCCGGTGCCGGCGACGAAGGCCTTGGTCGCGATCGCGAATTCGCGCTCGCAGCCTTCCTCGTGGCTCGAGCTGGTGCGCAGCTTGGTCGGCCAGTACGGCCAGACGAGCGGCTTGTCCTCCTGCTCCGGCGGCTGCGGCATCAGCTCGAACTGCGTCACGCTCGCCGCGCCGTGGCGGTTGCTCGTGCCCACGCAGTCGCTGCCGGTGTCACCGCCGCCGATGACGATGACGTGCTTGCCGTCGGCGCGGAGCTGGCCCTTGACCTTGTCGCCGGCGTTGACGCGGTTCTGCTGGGGCAGGAACTCCATCGCGAAGTGCACGCCGTCGAGCTCGCGTCCCGGCACCGGCAGGTCGCGGCTCTCCTCCGCGCCGCCGGCCAGCAGCACCGCATCGAACGACTCGCGCAGCGCCTCGGGCGCCATGGTCTCGGTGGCATCGTTGGCGACCTTGCTGCCCTCGGGCATCGCCCCGACGAGCACGCCGGTGCGGAACGTCACGCCCTCGGCGCGCATCTGTTCGATGCGCCGGTCGATGTGCGACTTCTCCATCTTGAAGTCGGGGATGCCATAGCGCAGCAGCCCGCCGATGCGGTCGTTCTTCTCGAACACCGTCACCGCGTGACCGGCGCGCGCGAGCTGCTGCGCGGCGGCCAGGCCGGCCGGCCCCGATCCGACGATGGCCACCGTCTTGCCGGTCTTGTGCGCCGGCGGCTGCGGGTTCACCCAGCCCGCGGCCCAGGGGCGGTCGATGATCGCGTGACCGATCGTCTTGCTGCCGACCGGGTCGCG
>CALJUI010000062.1 GCA_937975735.1 uncultured Rubrivivax sp. | reverse complement strand
ACCACAGGGCGCCGACGACGAGCAGGCCGCCCACACAGCAGGTTCCGAGCAGGATCGAGCCGAGGTCCATGGGGCGGACGGTAGCAGGGGCGGTGTGGGGACAGGCGCCGCAGTGCCTCGGAGGGCGGTCGCCCCGCCCGCTGCCGGCCTGACCCGGCCGCGGCCCCCCAGCACGGAGTCCCCATGCTCGTCGTCCTCGCCCTGCTCTCGCTCGGGCCGGACGCGGTGGAAGCGGTAGCGTTCGCGCGCCTGGTCCGCCTGCGTGGGCGACCAGGCCTGCCAGCCCGTGCGTTCGCCGGTGACCGGCTGCATCGAGATGCAGTCCACCGGGCACACCGGCACGCAGAGCTCGCAGCCGGTGCACAGCGGGTCGATCACGGTGTGCATCACCTTCGACGCGCCGACGATGCAGTCGACCGGACAGGCCTTGATGCACAAGGTGCAGCCGATGCACCAGTCCTCGTCGATCACCGCCAGCGCGCGCGGGCCCTCCTGGCCGCGTTCGGGGTCCAGCGGCTGCACCGGCCGACCGGTGATCGTCGCCAGGCGCACGATGCCTTCCGCGCCGCCGGGCGGGCAGCGGTTGACATCGGCCTCGCCGGCAGCCATCGCCTCGGCGTAGCCGCGGCAGTCGGGATAGCCGCAGCGCGTGCACTGCGTCTGCGGCAGCGCGGCATCGAGCGCATCGGCCAGCGAAGCAGGCGAAGAGGGCGCGGCAGGGGCGGCGGGCGTCACCGCCCGATTATCACTTTGCCTTCTTCGCGGCCGGGCGCTTACGGGCCGGGCGCGCAGCCCGCTTGGCGGCCGCCGGCGCGGCGTCGTTGTAGCGCGCGATGAAGGCCTTGATCTCCGGGTAGACCTTCTCGCGCCAGCGGCGGCCGGAGAAGATGCCGTAGTGACCGGCGCCGATCACGTCGTAGTGGAAGCGGCGGCCCTGCGGGATGCCGGTGCACAGGTCGTGCGCGGCCTTGGTCTGGCCGGCGCCGGAGATGTCGTCGAGCTCGCCCTCGACCGTCAGCAGCGCGGTGCTGCTGATGTCCTGCGGGCGGACCAGCTGGCCGCGCACCTTCCACGTCCCGTTGACGAGCGCGAAGTCCTGGAACACGGTCTTGATCGTGTCGAGGTAGTACTCGGCCGGCATGTCGAGCACGGCGTTGTACTCGTCGTAGAACTGCCGGTGCGCCTCGGCGCTGTCGTCGTCGCCGCGGATCAGGTCGCGGAAGTAGTCGTAGTGCGACGACATGTGCCGGTCCGGGTTCATCGTGACGAAGCCGGAGTGCTGCAGGAAGCCGGGGTAGACCGGCCGCCCGGCGCCCGGGTAGTTCTGCGGCACGCGGTAGATGACGTTGTTCTCGAACCAGGTGTGGCTCTTGTTGATCGCCAGGTTGTTGACGCCGGTCGGGCTGCGGCGTGCGTCGATCGGGCCGCCCATCATCGTCATCGTGCGCGGCGTCGGCTCGCCGGCGGTGGCCATCAGCGACACCGCGGCGAGCACCGGCACGGTCGGCTGGCAGACCGAGATCACGTGCGCGTCCGGGCCCACGTGGCGCAGGAACTCCTGCACGTAGTCGACGTAGTCGTCGAGGTGGAAGGGGCCCACCTCGGCGGGCACCATGCGCGCGTCGGTCCAGTCGGTGATGAAGACCTTGTGGTCCTGCAGCAGGCTCTTGACGGTGTCGCGCAGCAGCGTGGCGTGGTGGCCGGACAGCGGCGCGACGACGAGCACGGTCGGCTGCGACTTCATCAGTGCCAGCGCGTCCGGGTTGTCGGTGAAGCGCTTGAAGCGCAGCAGGCGGCAGAAGGGCTTGGCGATCGCCACCTGCTCCTGCACGGCCACGTCGAACTTCCCGCCGACCTTGGCGCTGGTGATCGCGAAGGGCGGCTTCTCGTACTCCTTGGCCAGCCGGTGCAGCAGGTCGAAGCCGGCCGACAGGCGCTGCGACATGGGCAGGTGCGCGAACGGCGACAGCGGGTGGTCGTACAGCTTGGCCGACGCGCTGGCGAACTCCGAGAACGGCGCCATCAGCGCGCGCTGCGTTTCGTACAGGTGGTACAGCATGCGGGCGTTCTCCGGTGTTTATGGTGCAGTGCAGCAAATATAGCGCGTTGTGTCCATCCTGACTGCAGGGAGTTCCCCCCAATCGACGGGAAAGCGCGACCGAGGCCCGCCGTTTCGGGGCTTGCGCCGGTCCTGGCGCCAATGGCGCTTACATCACGCTGACGATGGCGCGCACGACGTGCGCGAGGTTGCGTTCGTTCAGCGCCGCGACGCAGATGCGGCCGGAGTCGACGCCGTAGACCCCGAATTCGGTGCGCAGCCGCTCCATCTGGGCCTTGTCGAGACCCGAATAGCTGAACATGCCCTTCTGGCGCGTGATGTAGCTCAGGTCCTTGGTGACGCCGGCGGACTTCAGCCCGGCGACCAACGACTCGCGCATCCGTCGGATGCGCTGGCGCATCGCGGCCAGTTCCTCTTCCCACATCGTGCGAAGCGCCGGGGTCGTCAGCACCGTCGTGACGATCTGTGCGCCGAAGGTCGGCGGGTTGGAGTAGTTGGTGCGGATCGCCACCTTCAGTTGCGACAGCACGCGCTGGCAGGCCTGGGCGTCGGCGCAGACCACGCTCAGCGCGCCGACCCGTTCGCCATACAGCGAGAAGCTCTTGCTGAAGGAGGTCGCGACGAGGAACTCGAGCCCCGCGTCGAGGAAGGCCGTGACCACCGCGCCGTCCTCGCGGATGCCGTCGCCGAAGCCCTGGTAGGCCGTGTCGAGGAAGGCGACCAGCTGCCGTGCCTTGAACGCGGCGACGACCTGCGACCCCTGCTCTGGCGGCACGT
>CALJUI010000061.1 GCA_937975735.1 uncultured Rubrivivax sp. | reverse complement strand
AAGCCCTGCCCACCGCCGACGACCCGCGCTGGCAGGCCGACCCGCTGGCCGACGCCACCGTCGACAGTTTCCTCGGCCGCCGGCTGGGCGACGATGCCGGCGCCGACGACCGCGCGGAGGGTTGGCGCCGGCTGGCGGCCGCGCAGCGCGCCCTCGGCCAGTGGACCGACAACGCGAGCCTGGCCACCTGGCAGCCCGAGCCCGGCTGCCCCGACGAGGTGGGCCACGCACTGCGCCGCTACCTGGACGAGGCGCGCGCGTTGCCGCCCTGGGCCGATGCGACGGCCATCGCGCGTGCCGAAGCGCTGTTCATGCGCCACGGCCCGCTGTCGTGCCTGCTGCTGTTCTGCGCCAGCCTGCCCGAGTGCTACGTGATGCCCGACCTCAGCGCCGTGCTGCACGAGGCCGGTCAGCTCGAGGCCCACACCGAGCACCGCATCCGCCAGACCGCGGCGATGATCTTTCCGGTGATGCTGGCGGGCGGCCTGACCGACCCGCGAGGCGCCGGCGTGGCCCAGGTGCTGAAGGTGCGGCTGATCCACGCGACGATCCGCCACCTGATCCTGCGCGGCGACCCGCAGGCCGTGGTGGCGCGCAGCGCCGCGATCGAGCCTCGAGTCGCGGCCAGCGACGGCGGACCGGCCCTCGCACTGCACCGCCGCCTGCATGCGATGGGCTGGCCGCTGGCCGAGCGCGGGCTGCCGTGCAACCAGCTCGAGCTCGGCTACACGCTGCTGACCTTCCACTACGTCTACCTGCGCGGGCTGCGCACCCTGGGCGTGCCGCTCGACGCCGACGACGAGCGCGCCTGCCTGCATGCGTGGAACGTCATGGGGCATGTGCTCGGGCTCACCGGGCCCGGCATGGCGGCGTCGATGCCGCAGGCGCAAGAGGCCTTCGATGCGCTGCGCGCACGGGCCGCCACCCAGCTGCCGCAGCCCGACCCGCGCCCTGCGCTGGCCCAGGCGCTGATGGCCGTGATGCAGGCCTACCTGCCCTGGCGCTGGCTGCACCCGCTGCCGGTGCTGATGACGCGGCGCCTGACCGGCCCGGCCACGGCGCGCGCGCTGGCGCTGGACGGCCCCCAGCCCTGGCCGGCCCGGCTGCTGTTCGGCGCAGGCTGGGCGCTGGTGCAGGGCCTGGACCGCGTGGCGCGGCTGTTCTGGCCGCGCTTCACCTTGTCCGGCCTGGTCGTGCACGTGGTCGGGGTGCGGATGTTGGGGCGGCTGCTGATGGACCAGACGCGGCCGCTGCGCCTGCCCGAGGGTCTGGCACCCCAGGTGCACGCCGCGCTGGCGCATTGGCGCGCGCACCCGGGGCATGACCGCGCGCCGGCGCGCACCGGCTGGGCCACGCGCCTGGCGCGCCGCTGGATGGCCAACCCGACCCGCGGCAGCTGACGGTGTCGGGGTGAAGGCCGGGCGCGTGCATGTGCCGGCCTTCACGATCGGCGCCTTGGCCCCGGGGCGACCCGGGTAGGGGCAGGCGCCGGTGGCCCGGATAATCCGGGTTCGCCCGCGCCGGGCCCACCCCGCGCGATGCCGCCACGGCGCCGCCCCGCCTTCGACCATGTCCCGACCGATGCACGCCCTGCAGGCGGCGCACCGCCTGCTCCTGCTGCTACGCCAGCCGTTGCTGCTCGTGCCGCTGCTGCTCCTCGCGACGCTGCCTGGGTCGGCCACGACGGTGCCGGATGAGCCTGCCATCGACGTGCACGCCACGCTGCGCTCGGCCGACCTGTGGCCGGCGGTCCGCGTGCGCCAGGACCCGCAGGGCCAACTGACGCTGGAGGACGTGCGCCGCACGGACGAAGGCTTCGAGGCACCGGCCGGCGCCGCATCGACGCTCGGGGTGGCCAAGGGCCCGGTGTGGCTGCGTGCGGCGCTGCGCACCGCCGTCGACGCCGGCGGTGAGTGGGTGATCGACATCGACTACCCGCCACTGCACGTCGTCGAGATCGCGCTGCTGCGCGACGGTGCGCTGGTGCACCGCGTGCAGATGGGCGCCAAGCAGCCGCGCCAGCCCGGCCAGGGACGCACGCACGCGACGATGGTTCCGCTCGAAGGCAGCGCGACCTATGAGCTGCTGGTGCGGGTGCAGACCGAAGGCGCGGTGATCGTGCCGATGCGCATCAGCCGGCCCGGCGCCTTCCACGAGCGCGCGCTGAACGAGCAGATGCTGCAGGGCGTGCTGATCGGCCTGGGTGCGTGCCTGATCCTGTACAGCCTGATCCAGTGGCTGGTGGTGCGCGAGGCCATGTTCGCCAAGTACGCGCTGATGACCGGCGGCAGCCTGCTGTTCTCGATCTTCCTGCACGGCACAGGCGGCCAGTTCCTGTGGCCCGGCTCGGTGTGGATGGAGTTGCATGCCGGCGGCCTGGCGGCGCTGATGGCCACCACCGGCTCCTTCCTCTTCATCGGCGAGGTGCTGGATACCACGCGCGGGCGCTGGTGGCTGCGCCGGGTGCTGAATGCCGGCGCGGCGCTGACCGCGGTGCTGGCGCTTCTGTTCGTCTCGGGCGTCATCGGCGCGCGCGCGGTGACGGCGCTGGTCAGCGTGCTGGGGTTGGTGCCGGTGCTGCTGGGCATCCCGGTGGCCATGAGGCGCGCGTGGCGAGGCGACCGCATCGGCGCCAACCTGCTGCTGGCCTGGGTCGTCTACTTCATCGCGACCGCCGTGATGATCGGCGTCATCAACGGCGGCCTGCCGGCCAACGCATGGACGATGCATGCGTTCCAGTTCGGCGCCACGATCGACATGCTGCTGTTCATGCGCATCCTGGGCCTGCGCGTGGCCGCGGTGCACCAGGAGGCGCGCCGCGCGCATCGCGAGCGCGACGCGCTGCGCT
>CALJUI010000060.1 GCA_937975735.1 uncultured Rubrivivax sp. | reverse complement strand
CGGTCAAGGACGGCATGCGCCCGCTGCGCCTGGCCGGCGCGATGAAGATCGCCGAGGGCCTGACCACCGTCGAAGAGGTGCTGAGGACGACGCCGAGCCTGGACATGAAGTCGTAGCGGCATGCGCGCCGCTACGTGCATTCCACAATCGGTGCACAAGGTCGCCACCTAGAATGCCTCGCTTCCGGCGGTGCCGGGAGGGGGAACCATGAAGATCAAGAGCCAGCGCGACTTCTGGTCGGGCCTGATGTTCGTCGTCGTCGGCATCGGGTTCGCCTGGGGCGCGACGAACTACCCGTTCGGTGAATCGGCGCGGCCGGGCCCGGGCTACTTCCCGTTCGGCCTGGGCATCCTGCTCGCGCTGCTCGGCGCGCTGGTGCTGTTCAAGGCGCTGACGATCGAGACCGAGGGCGGCGATCCGATCGGCCGATTCGCCTGGCGCCCGCTGACCATCGTGCTCGGTTCGGTGGCGTTGTTCGGCGCGCTGCTGCCGGTCGCCGGGCTGCTGATCGCCCTGCCGGTGCTGGTCGTCACCTCGGCCCTGGCCGGCGACGAGTTCCATCTCGGCGAGGCGCTGGCCAACGCGGCGGTGCTGACCTTCTTCAGCTGGCTGGTCTTCAACAAGGGGTTGAGTCTGACGATCCCGCTGCTGCCCGCCTTCCTGGGCTGAACCGGAGCCGTCGATGGACACCTTCTCGAACCTGCTGCTCGGCTTCCAGACCGCGCTGTCGCTGCAGAACCTGCTCTACGCCTTCGGCGGTGCGGTGCTCGGCACGCTGATCGGCGTGCTGCCGGGCCTCGGCCCGGTGGCGACGATCGCCATGCTGCTGCCGTCGATCTACGCGCTCGATCCGACGCCGGCGCTGATCATGCTGGCCGGCATCTACTACGGCTCGCAGTACGGCGGCTCGACGACCGCGATCCTGATCAACGTGCCCGGCGAGTCGGCCTCGGTCGTCACCGCGATCGACGGCTACAAGATGGCGCGGCAGGGAAGGGCCGGCCCGGCGCTGGCGGCGGCCGGGCTGGGCTCGTTCTTTGCCGGTTGCGTCGGCACGGTGGTGATCGCGGCCTTCGCGCCGCCGCTGACCGAGCTCGCGTTCAAGTTCGGCCCGCAGGAGTACTTCTCGCTGATGGTGCTCGGACTGATCGGCGCGGTGGTGCTGGCGTCGGGTTCGCTGATCAAGGCGATCGGCATGATCGTGCTCGGCCTGCTGCTCGGCCAGATCAACACCGACGTCATCTCCGGCGTGCCGCGCTACAGCTTCGACATCCCCGAGCTCACCGACGGCATCGGCTTCGTGGCCATCGCGATGGGCGTGTTCGGCTTCGGCGAGATCATCGCCAACCTGGGCAAGCCGGCCGAGCACCGCGAGGTCTTCACCAAGGACGTCAAGGGCCTGTGGCCGACGCGTCAGGACTTCCACGACGCCTGGCCGGCGGTGATGCGCGGCACCGCGCTGGGCTCGATCCTCGGCGTGCTGCCGGGCGGCGGCGCGCTGCTGTCGAGCTTCGCGTCGTACACGCTGGAGAAGAAGCTCGCCGGCGACCGCGGCCGGTTCGGCGAGGGCGACATCCGTGGCGTCGCCGGGCCCGAGTCGGCCAACAACGCCGGTGCGCAGACCTCGTTCATTCCGATGCTCACGCTGGGCATTCCGCCCAACCCGGTGATGGCGCTGATGATCGGCGCGATGACCATCAAGGGCATCCAGCCCGGGCCGCAGGTGATGACCAGCAACCCCGAGCTGTTCTGGGGCCTGATCGCGTCGATGTGGGTCGGCAACCTGATGCTGGTGATCCTGAATCTGCCGCTGATCGGCATCTGGATCAAGCTGCTGACGGTGCCCTACCGCTTCCTGTTCCCGGCCATCCTGGTGTTCTGCTCGATCGGCCTGTACACGCTGAACAACAACAACTTCGACGTCTACGTCGGCGTGCTGTGCGGTGTCGCCGGCTACCTGTTCTACAAGCTCGGCTGCGAGCCGGCGCCGCTGCTGCTGGGCTTCATCCTCGGACCGATGATGGAGGAGAACCTTCGCCGCGCGCTGCTGCTGTCCCGCGGCGACTGGTCGACCTTCGTCACGCGGCCGCTGTCGGCTGGCCTGCTGGCCGCCTGCATTCTGATGATCCTGGTCGTCGCACTGCCGACGATCCGCAGCCGGCGTGCCGAGGCCTTCAAGGAAGACGATTGAGGCATCCGTTCGCGGGGCTGGCCGACGCAACGGCGATCGCGCCGCTGCGCGAGCCGGTCTTCCGCGGGCTGTGGCTGGCCTGGCTGGTGGCCAACCTGACGATGTGGACCAACGACGTCGCGGCCGCGTGGCTGATGACGTCGCTGACCGACAGCACGGTGATGGTGGCGCTGGTGCAGACCGCGTCGACGCTGCCGGTCTTCCTGCTGGGCGTGCCCAGCGGCGCGATGGCCGACATCGTCGACCGCCGCCGCTTCTTCGCCGCGACCCAGCTCTGGGTCTCGGTCACCGCGATCCTGCTGGCGGTGCTGGCGGCCACCGGCGCGCTGACCGCGCACCTGCTGCTGGTGCTGGTGTTCCTCAACGGCATCGGGCTGGCGATGCGCTGGCCGGTGTTCGCGGCCATCGTGCCGGACGTCGTCGGGCGCGATCGCCTGCCGGCGGCGCTGGCGCTCGGCGGCATCTCGATGAACCTGTCGCGGGTGATCGGCCCGGTGATCGCCGGCACATTGATCGCCACCGCCGGCAGCGCCGCGGTGTTCGCGCTGAACGCGGTGCTGGCGGCGTTCGCGTTCTGGCTGATCCTGCGCTGGCGCTCGGCGCCGGCGGCGAGCACGTT
Organism: uncultured Rubrivivax sp.; assembly: GCA_937975735.1. Classification (GTDB taxonomy): domain Bacteria; phylum Pseudomonadota; class Gammaproteobacteria; order Burkholderiales; family Burkholderiaceae_C; genus Rubrivivax. The sequence continues at coordinate 1,965 of CALJUI010000060.1, read as the reverse complement.
GCCCGGCGAGCGCTTCGTCGGCGCGATGCGCATCGGCCTGCAGCACGTGCGCCAGTCGCCGCGCATGCGCATCGTCATCCTGCGCGTGTTCCTGTTCTTCCTGCAGTCCAGCGCGCTGGTGGCGCTGCTGCCGCTGGTGGCGCGCCAGCTCGAGCACGGCGGCGCGGCGATGTACACCGCGATGATGTCCTGCCTGGGGGGCGGCGCCATCGTTGCCGCGCTGCAGTTCCCGCGCCTGCGCGCACGCTTCGACCGCGACCAGTTCGTGCGGGTCGGCACGCTGTCGCACGCGGTGCTGTCGACGCTGATCGTCGCGGTGCCAGACGCCTTCGTCGCGCTGCCGGCGATGGTCCTGATCGGCGGGTCCTGGATCTCGGTGGCGAACTCGCTGACGGTGTCGGCGCAGACCGCGCTGCCCAACTGGGTGCGCGCGCGTGGCATGTCGATCTACCAGATGGCGCTGATGGGCGGCACCGCGCTCGGCGCCGGCCTGTGGGGCCAGGTCGCGGGCATGACCAGCGTCACCACGGCGGTGATCGCCGCCGCGCTGGTCGGGCCGTTGCTGCTGTTCGCGACGCGTCGCTGGTCGGTCGAGGGCGGCGGTGACGAGGACTACAGTCCCCTGCCGGCGCATGTGCCACCCGACCCGCCGGTGCGGGTCGGGCCCGACGAGGGGCCGGTGATGGTCGTCGTCGAATACCTGATCGACCCGTCGCGCGCCGACGCCTTCGTCGCGGTCATGCGCGAGACGCGCCGGGCGCGCCTGCGGCAGGGCGCGCTGTCCTGGGGCCTGTTCCGCGACACCGCGGTGCCGGGCCGCTACGTGGAGTACTTCGTGGACGAGACCTGGGTCGAACACCAGCGCCGGCTGGCCCGCTTCACCGCCGCCGACGAGGGCCTGCGCGAACGCCGGCTGGCCTTCCATCACGGCGACGGGCCGCCGCGCGTGCAGCGCTACGTGGCCGCGGCGATGGGCGCCGAACCGGGGATGCCGCTGTGAGCGCCGACGCGGGGGCCGAGCCGGTCGACTGCGTGGTCGTCGGCGCGGGCGTGGTCGGGCTGGCGATCGCGCGCGCGCTGGCCCGCGCCGGCCGCGAGGTGCTGGTGCTGGAGGCCGAGGCGTCGATCGGCAGCGCGACGAGCGCGCGCAACAGCGAGGTCATCCACGCCGGGCTGTACTACGAGCCGGGCTCGTGGAAGGCGCGGCTGTGCGTGCGGGGCAAGCAGCAACTCTATGCCTACCTCGCCGAGCGCGGTGTCGAGCACCGCCGATGCGGCAAGCTCATCGTCGCGACCGAGCCGGCGCAGGAGGCGGCGCTGCGGGCGATGCAGCGGCGCGCCGAGGCCTGCGGCGTGCACGACCTGCAGTGGCTGGACGCCGCGCAGGCGAAGGCGATGGAGCCGGCCCTGCACTGCACCGCGGCACTGCTGTCGCCGTCGACCGGCATCGTCGACAGCCATGGACTGATGCTCGCGCTGCAGGGCGACGCCGAGTCGCACGGCGCCTGGCTGGCGCTGCGCAGTCCGGTCGAGCGGATCGAAGCGACGGCGGCCGGCCTGGTGGTCGACGTCGGCGGCGACATGCCGATGCGCCTGTGCGCGCGCTCCCTGGTCAACAGTGCGGGGCTGCACGCGCAAGCGCTGGCGGCGCGCGTCGGCGGGCTGGACCCGGCCCACGTGCCGCCGACCTTCTGGGCGCGCGGCCACTACTTCGCCGCCGGTGGCCGCGCCGCGTTCACGCGCCTGATCTATCCGCTGCCCGAGCCCGGCGGGCTGGGCGTGCACGTGACGCTGGACCTGGGCGGCCAGATGCGTTTCGGCCCCGACGTTCAGTGGGTCGAGCCGACCGGGCGCGGCGCCGAGGACTACGCGGTCGACCCGGCGCTGGCGCCGCGCTTCGAGGCCTCGGTTCGGCGCTACTGGCCGGACCTGCCGACCGGTGCGCTGCAGCCGGCCTACGCCGGC
>CALJUI010000059.1 GCA_937975735.1 uncultured Rubrivivax sp. | reverse complement strand
GCCTACGCGATCGGCGTCGCGCGGCCGATGAACATCACCGTCTACACCGAAGGCACCGGCGTGATCCCCGACGAGCAGATCGCCAGGCTCGTGCGCGAGCACTTCGACCTTCGCCCGAAGGGCATCATCCAGATGCTCGACCTGCTGCGCCCGATCTACGAGAAGACCGCCGCCTACGGCCACTTCGGCCGCGAGGAGCCCGAGTTCACGTGGGAGAAGACCGACAAAGCCGCGGCCCTGCGGGCCGCGGCCGGCCTGTGAGGCCGCCACGCGCCAATGGCGCGTGGTTTGCCGGTCTTCCGGCGAAGGCTCACTTGGCGTAGCCAAGTTAAGGGCCCATAGGCCCGGCCGAAGCCAGAAGTTACCTTCGGCGAAGCCGCACTTTTGACGGGCGACGCGAGTCGCCCGTCGTCGCATTCGGCCACCGTGCCGCCCCGGGCCCGGTCACTTTGCCCCCCGTGGCAACCGTCGTGGGGCTCTTCGGCGATCTGTGGGCCGCGGCTGCGATGCCGCAGCGCCGCGAGCGTCACCGCCCGACAGGCCGCTGGTCCTTGAACACCCCGTCGGCGCCCCTATTGATCCTGACTTATCATTTGCACCCGGTTCCTCCTCACTCGACCCATGCAACGCCAGACCCGCCAACGCGCCGCCATCGCCGACGCCATCGCGAGCGCCAGCCGCCCGCTGCTGCCGCAGGAGGTGCTGGACGCGGCGCAGCGCGAGGTGCCCGGCCTCGGGCTGGCCACCGTCTACCGCAACCTGAAGGCGCTGGCCGAGGAAGGCGCGATTTGCGCCGTCACGCTGCCCGGCGAGAACCCGCGCTTCGAGGTCGCCGATCACGGCCACCACCACCACTTCCAGTGCCGGCGGTGCCAGCGGGTGTTCGACGTGCACGCCTGCCCGGGCGACCTGTCGCGGCTCGCCCCGTCGGGCTTCGTCGTCGACGACCACGAACTGACGCTGTATGGGCGTTGCGCGGACTGCGCGCGCCCGCGCGGCCGGCGCTGACGGGGACCGGCGATGCTGAACCTGAGCGCCTGGCAGCGCGTCGCGGTGGTGCTGCTGCCGCTGGTCTTGCTGTGGCTGGCCGTGGGCTGGGCATTGACATGAAGCCCCCAAGCTCGCTTGCGCTCGCTACCCCCCGAGGGGGCCGTCCGCCGTCGGCCCGGCAAAGCCGGATCCGCGGCGGGAAGCTTGGCTTGTCCTTTCCGCTCCTTGCGTCGCGGCTGTCGCGAAGTACTGGGGAGGACCTGACATGAGTGCCGCCGCCCTTTCGCTGCACGGCCTGACCGTCGCCTGGCGCGGCCATCCCGCGGTGCACCACCTGAGCGGGCAGTTCCGGCGCGGCCAGGCCACCGCGGTGGTGGGCCCGAACGGCGCCGGCAAGAGCACGCTGCTGGCGGCGCTGGCCGGCGTCGGGCCGCGCCACGAGGGCCACATCGAGCGCGACCCGGCGCTGCGCGTGGCCTACCTGCCGCAGGCCGCGGCGCTGGACCGGGCGTTCCCGGTGTCGGTGCACGACCTCGTCGCGATGGGGCTGTGGCCGCGCCTGGGCGGCTGGCGCCGGGTCGACGCCGAAGGCCGGCGCGCCATCGGGCGGGCGCTGGACGCCGTCGGGCTGGCCGGCTTCGAGCGGCGCTGGCTCGGCGAGCTGTCGGCCGGGCAGGTGCAGCGTGTGCTGTTCGCCCGGCTGCTGCTGCAGGACGCGCAGCTGATCCTGCTCGACGAGCCCTTCAACGCGCTCGACGCGCGCACCACCGCGGACCTGATCGCGCTGCTGGCGCGCTGGCGCGGCGAGGCGCGCACGGTGATCGCGGTGCTGCACGACCTGGACCAGGTGCGCGCGCACTTCGACGAGGTGCTGCTGCTGGCGCGCGAGCCGGTGGCCTGGGGCCCGACGGCGCAGGTGCTGCGCGCCGAGAACCTGTTCCGCGCCCGCCGCATGGCCGAGGCCTGGGACGAGCAGGCGCCGCGCTGCGAGGTGGCCGCATGATGGAATGGCTCGCGCCCTTCGCCGAGTTCGCCTTCATGCGCCGCGCGCTGGTGGCCACCTGGGCTTTGGCGCTGGGCAGCGCGCCGATCGGCTGCCTGCTGGTGCTGCGCCGCATGAGCCTGGTCGGCGACGCGATGGCGCACGCCGTGCTGCCGGGCGCGGCGGTCGGCTTCCTGCTGGCCGGCCTGTCGCTGCCGGCCATGAGCGCCGGCGGCTTCGTCGCCGCGCTGGGCGTGGCCGCGGCCGCCGGCTGGATCACGCGCCACACGCCCCAGCGCGAGGACGCGAGCTTCGCCGCGCTGTACCTGATCGCGCTCGCGCTCGGGGTGCTGCTGGTGTCCTGGCGCGGCAGTGCGGTGGACCTGATGCACCTGCTGTTCGGCAGCGTGCTGGCGGTCGACGACGCGGCATTGCTGCAGATGGCGGCGGTCAGCAGCGTCACGCTGGTGGCGCTGGCGCTGGTGGCGCGCCCGCTGGTGATGGACAGCGCCGACCCGGTCTTCCTGCGCAGCGTCGGCGGCCGCGGCGGCTGGGCGCACGGCGTGCTGATCGTGCTGCTGGTGGCCAACCTGGTCAGCGCCTTCCAGGCCATGGGCACGCTGATGGCCGTGGGCCTGATGATGCTGCCCGCGGCTGCGGCCCGCTTCTGGGTCGCCAGCCTGGGCGGAATGATCGCGCTGGCCGCGGCCATCGCCGCCGCCGCCGGCCTGGCCGGCCTGCTGCTGAGCTACCACGCCGAGCTGCCGTCTGGGCCGGCGATCGTGCTCGTCTGCGGCCTCGTCTACCTCGTCTCGGTGGCCGTCGGCCGCCGCGACGGCCTGCTGACCCAACGTCGACTCGCCCATGCCCACCTCGTCCGCTGACGCCGTCGTGACCCGCCGCCGTGCGCTGCTGCTGGCCCCGCTAGCCGCAGCCTGGCCGCTTCAGTCCTGGGCGTCCGCGCCGCCGGTGATCGCCAGCTTCTCGATCCTGGCCGACATGGCGCGTGCGCTGCTGCCGGACACGGTCGACGTGGTGGCACTGGTCGGCCCCGACGCCGACTCGCACGCCTTCCAGCCGCGCCCGGCCGATGCCGAGCGCATCGCGCGCGCGCCGCTGGTGGTCGTCAACGGCCTTGGCTTCGAGGGCTGGATGGACCGCCTGGTGCGCGCCAGCGGCTACACCGGCCCCGTGATCGTTGCCAGCGCGGGCATCCGGCCGCTGCGCGCAGCGAAATCGGATCACGGCCATGGCCATGGGCACGACCACGGGCACGACCATGGCGGCACCGACCCGCACGCCTGGCAGAGCCTGCCGCTGGCGCGGCGCTACGTGGACAACCTCGAACGCGCCTTCGCCGCGCGCTGGCCGGCCGAGCGCGCCGCGATCGAGGCCCGCGCGGCCGACTACCGCGGCCGCATCGACGCGCTGGACGCGCGCATCCGCGGCTGGCTGGACCGCGTGCCGCGCACCGAGCGCCGCATCATCACCGCCCACGACGCCTTCGGCTATTTCGCGGCCGAGTACGGCGTGGAGATCCTGGCCCCGCGAGGCTGGAGCACGGCCAGCGAGCCGTCGGCCGCCGCCGTCGGGCGGCTGGTGCAGCAGATCCGCCGGCAGCGCGTGCGCGCCGTCTTCCTCGAGAACATCTCCGACCCGCGCCTCGTCCGGCGCATCGCCGACGAAGGCGGCGCGGCGGTCGGCGGTACGCTGTACTCCGATGCGCTGTCGCGCCCGGGCGGGCCGGCCGACAGCTACCTGCGGATGGTCGAGCACAACGCCACGCTGATCGCGCGTGCGCTGGGTGCGGCCGTCTGACGCCATGAACCGAGGATCTGTGATGACGCTTGTGCGCTCCTGTTGCACCCTTGTCGGCCTGGGCCTCGTGCTGGCCGCCACCGCCGCCTTCGCCGGCAAGCCGCACCAGCACGGCGCTGCCCAGGCCCAGCTCACGCTCGACGGCGAGCGCCTGACGCTGGCGGTGCAGCTGCCGCAGCACGACCTGCTCGGCCACGAGCG
>CALJUI010000058.1 GCA_937975735.1 uncultured Rubrivivax sp. | reverse complement strand
CTGGCGCATCCTGTTCAAGCGCGACTTCTCGGAGGTCGCGCTCAAGGGCGGCGAGTCACCCCCGAACCCGGAGAAGTTCGCACCCTACGCCGGCGTGATCAACCTCGTGGCCGGCGGCATCGCGGTGACGGTGATCTTCCTCGTGGTGGTCGTGGCGGTGCCCTACGAGACCTGGTCGGCGATCGCCGGCTCGACGATCTTCTGCAAGATCTTCGCCGACTTCGGCCTGTCGCGGCACGCGCACGGCCAATGGGGCAAGCCGTCCCGGCCGGTCAAGTAGCGTCCGAGGTGCGGGCCGTGCGCCCGGCGCGCCAGGCGCCGAAGATCGCGATCAGACCGGGGATCAGGATGAAGCCCCAGATGATCACGCTCAGGTTGTCGGCCACCCATGGCACGTTGCCGAACAGGTAGCCGGCGGTGACGATGCTGCCGACCCAGACGAAGGCGCCGAAGACGTTGTAGGCGGTGAAGGTGGCGCGGTTCATCTCGGCGACGCCGGCGACGAAGGGCGCGAAGGTGCGCGCGAACGGCATGAAGCGCGCCAGCACGATCGTGATGCCGCCGTACTTCTCGTAGAACGCGTGCGCCTGGTTGAAGGCGTGGCGGTTGAACCAGCGCGAATGCGGCCAGGAGAACACGCGCGGGCCCACCGCGCGGCCGATCGTGTAGTTGACCTGGTCGCCGGTCACCGCGGCGACGAAGAGCACCGCCATCGAGAGCGACAGGTCCATCAGACCGGCGCCGCACAGCGTGCCGACGACGAACAGCAGCGAATCCCCCGGCAGGAAGGGCATCACGACGAGGCCGGTCTCGACGAAGACGATCGCGAACAGCAGCGCGTAGATCCACGCGCCGTAGGCGTCGACGAATTCGCGCAGGTGCGCGTCGACGTGGATGATGAAGTCGACCAGCCACAACAGGAAGTCCATGGCGCGGATTATCGGCGGCAGAATGTTCCCCTGTCCGAGCACCCGGGAGACCCGCGATGACCCGACGACTGGGGCGCCAGCGCCTGCTGGCCTTGTTCGCCGCCGGCCTGCTGCTGTTCAACTTCCCGTTGCTGGCGCTGTGGGACCGCGACACCACGCTGTTCGGGCTGCCCTTGTTCCCGACCGCGCTGCTGCTGCTGTGGGCCGGCCTGATCGCCGCGACCGGGCTGCTGACCGAGCGCCTGGGCGACTGAGCTGCCGAACGACGCCATGCTCGGCACCCCGCTGGTCGTCGGCGTCTCGCTGGCCTACCTGACGCTGCTGTTCGCGGTCGCGGCCTTCGCCGACCGGCGGGCCGCGCTGGGCCGCTCGGTGGTCGGCAACGCCTGGGTCTACGCGCTGTCGATGGCGGTGTACTGCACCGCGTGGACCTACTACGGCAGCGTCGGCCGTGCCGCCGCGTCGGGGGTATGGTTCCTGCCGATCTACCTCGGCCCGACGCTGGCCATGGTGCTGGCCTGGATGGTCATCCGCAAGATGCTGCGCATCGCGCGGCGCTACCGCATCACCTCGATCGCCGACTTCGTGGCCAGCCGCTACGGCAAGAGCCCGCTGCTGGCCGGCCTGGTCACGCTGATCACCGTGGTCGGCATCGTGCCCTACATCGCGCTGCAGCTGAAGGCGATCGCGACCGGTTTCGCGCTGATGACGGTGGCCCCCGGCGAGGCCGCCGCGGCCGCGGCCGATCCCGGCTCGTGTTGTCGCGACAGCACCTTCTTCCTCGCCCTGGTGCTTGCCGGCTTCACGATGATGTTCGGCACCCGCCACCTCGACAGCACCGAACGCCACGAAGGCATGGTCGCGGCGATCGCCTTCGAGTCGGTGGTCAAGCTCGGCGCCTTCGTGGCGGTCGGCATCTTCGTCACCTGGGGCATGTTCGGCGGCCTCGGTGACCTGTTCGCCCGGGTCGACGCGGTGCCCGAGCTCAAGCGCCTGCTGACGCTGGGGCAGGGCCAGGCCTTCGCCTACGAGCAGTGGTTCGCGCTGACGATGCTGTCGATGCTGTCGGTGATCTTCCTGCCGCGCCAGTTCCAGGTGATGGTGGTCGAGAACGTCGACGAGCGGCACCTCAAGCGTGCGGCCTGGGTGTTCCCGCTGTACCTGCTGCTGATCAACCTGTTCGTGCTGCCCATCGCCTTCGGCGGCCTGCTGCACTTCGGCCCCGGCAGCGCCAACGCCGACGCCTTCGTGCTGTCGCTGCCGCTGTCGCAGGGCGCCACGGGGCTCGCGCTGGCGGCCTTCATCGGCGGGCTGTCGGCGGCCACCGGCATGGTCATCGTCGAGGCGATCGCGGTGTCGACGATGGTCTGCAACGACCTCGTGATGCCGGTGCTGCTGCGGCTGCGCCGCTTCCGCGAGCGGCGCGGCGAGCTCACCGGCCTGCTGATCGGCATCCGCCGGACCGCCATCCTCGGCGTGCTGCTGCTCGGCTACATCTACTTCCACGTCGCCGGCGAGGCGTACGCCCTCGTCAGCATCGGGCTGATCAGCTTCGCGGCGGTGGCGCAGTTCGCGCCGGCGGCGCTCGGCGGCATGTACTGGAAGGGCGGCACGCAGCGCGGCGCGCTGGCCGGGCTGCTGGCCGGCTTCGCGCTGTGGACCTACACGCTGATGCTGCCGTCGATCGCCAAGTCGGGCTGGCTGCCCGACGGTTTCCTGCGCGCCGGACCCTGGGGCCTGGAACTGCTCAAGCCCGAGGCGCTGCTCGGCCTGCGCGGCATGGACAGCCTGACGCACTCGCTGTTCTGGAGCCTGCTGGCCAACATCGGCGCCTACGTGGTCGTGTCGCTGTGGCGTTCGCCGTCGGCCAGCGAGGCCAGCCAGGCGGCGCTGTTCGTCGACGTCGCCGACGAGGGCGCGGTCACCGGCCCGGCGTTCTGGCGCGGCCGCGCCCGCGTCGCCGACCTGCAGCCGCTGGCCGCGCGCTTCCTCGGCGCCGAACGCGCCCAGCGCCTGTTCGAGGACTATGCGCGGCAGACCGGCGCGGCGCGCATCGCCGACATCCGCGCCGACGCCCGGCTGGTGCAGCACGTCGAGATGCAGCTGGCCGGCGCGATCGGCAGCGCGTCGGCGCGGGTGATGGTCGCCTCGGTCGTGCAGGAGGAGCCGCTCGGCATGGACGACGTGCTGCGCATCCTCGACGAGGCCTCGCAGCTGCGCGCCTACTCGCATGCGCTGGAGGAGAAGTCGGCCTCGCTGCAGCGCGCCACCGCCGAGTTGCGCGCGGTCAACGAGGAGCTCAAGAGCCTGGACCGGATGAAGGACGACTTCATGTCCTCGGTCACCCACGAGTTGCGCACGCCGCTGACCTCGATCCGCGCGCTGGCCGAGCTGATGGCCGACGACCCCGACATGGACGCCGCGCAACGGCAGGAGTTCATCGGCATCATCGTTGCCGAGACCGAGCGCCTGTCGCGCCTGGTCAACCAGGTGCTGGACCTGGCCAAGATCGAGTCCGGCCACGCCGAGTGGCACAACGCCGACGTCGACATGGTCGCGCTGGTGCGCCAGGCGGCGCAGTCGATGGCCGAGCTGCTGCGCGAGCAGGGCACGCGGCTCGAGCTCGACCTGCCCGAGCGGCTGCCGACGCTGCGCGCCGACCCCGACCGCCTGACCCAGGTGCTGCTGAACCTGCTCGGCAACGCGGCCAAGTTCGTGCCGCGCGAGGGCGGCTTGATCCAGGTCGGCGTGCGTCAGGACCCGCGGGGCGTGACCGTCACCGTGCGCGACAACGGACCCGGCGTGCCCGAGGCGCAGCGCGAGCGCGTGTTCGAGAAGTTCCACCAGGGCGGCGACGCGTCGAACCGGCCTGCCGGCACCGGCCTGGGGCTGCCGATCAGCCGCCAGATCGTCGAGCACTTCGGCGGCCGCATCGTGCTGCGAAGTGACATTGGTCAAGGCGCCTGCTTCGAGTTCACACTACCGTGGACCGCGACGGCACACGAGGAAGGGCAGGGGACATGAGCGACAAGATCCTGATCGCCGACGACGAGCCGAACATCCTGATCTCGCTGGAGTACCTGATGAAGCGCGAGGGCTACGAGGTCCACCTCGCGCGCGACGGCCAGGAGGCGATGGACGTGCTTCGCGCGCGGCGTCCGCGGCTGCTGCTGCTCGACGTGATGATGCCGAAGAAGACCGGCTTCGAGGTCTGCCAGGAGTTGCGCGCCGACGAGGCGCTGAAGGACACCTTGGTGCTGATGCTCACCGCCAAGGGCCGCGAGACCGACGTCGTCAAGGGCCTGGCGCTGGGCGCCAACGCCTACATGACCAAGCCCTTCTCGACCCGCGAGCTGGTGCAGAAGGTCGCCGAGATGCTCGGGAAGGCGGAGTGAGGCGCGACAAGCGCCTGGTCCGCGCGCTGCTGCTGGCCGGTGCCGGCGCGGCGCTCGCGCTGGCCGCCTGGCTCGGCGCCACCGCGGCGCTGATCGGCTCGGTGCTGGGGCCCGAGCGGCGCGAGGCGGTGGCGCAGCTGCTCGGCCCTCACGTGCCGCTGCTGGTGATGATGGCGCTGGCGCTGGTCGGCGCGCTGGTGGCGCTGGTGCCGCCGCTGTATCGCCGCTATGTCGCCGGGCCGGCGCGGCTGCTCGAGAGATCGCGCGTGCTGGTCGAGACCGACGCGGTGCAGCCGCTGGCCACGGACGGCGACGGCGGCGAGCTCCACGAGCTGGCGACGACCATCGACCAGATCGTCGCGCAGCGCGAGCAGCTCAAGCGCGACGTCGCGTCGCAGGTGGCCGACGCCAGCCGGCAGGTCGAGCAGGAGCGCAGCCGCCTGGCCGCGCTGATGGCCGAGCTGACGCAGAGCGTCGTCGTGTGCAACCTCGACGGCCGCATCCTGCTGTACAACCAGCGCGCGCGCTACCAGTTCCGCGCGCTGTCGGACGCGCCTCAGCTGGCCGACGGCGCCGAGCTGATCGGCCTCGGCCGGTCGATCTACGCCGTCTTCGACCGCCAGCTCGTGGCCCACGCGCTGGAGAAGATCCAGCAGCGGCTGCAGCGCGGCGCGGCGGCGCCGTCGGCGCAGTTCGTGACCACCACGCGCAGCGGCCAGCTGCTGCGCGCGCAGATGGCGCCGGTGCGCGGCGGCGGCGACGACCCGACGCGGCTCGACGGCTTCGTGCTGATGCTCGACAACATCACACGCGACTACGAGCACGACTCGGCGCAGGACCGGCTGCTGCTCGACCTGACCGAAGGCCAGCGCGCCTCGCTCGGCAACGTGCAGGCGGCGGTGGAGTTGCTGGAGGACCCGCAGCTCGGGCCCGCCGAGCGCGAGCGCTTCTTCAAGGTCGTGCGCGACGAGGTCCGCACGATGGGCGCGCGGCTGCAGGCGCTGAGCGGTCAGAGTGCGCAGGAGATGAAGACGCGCTGGCCGCTGGAGGAGATGCTCGGCGCCGACCTGATCGCCGCCGCGCAGCGGCGCATCGCCGCGGCGGCGTCGGTGCGCGTGGGCACGCAGGCGGTCGACGGCACGCTGTGGCTCAAGGTCGACAGCTTCGCTCTGCTGCAGGTGCTGCAGGCGCTGGCATTGCGCCTGGTCGACGCGTTCCAGGTGCGCGCGCTGCAGCTGCGCCTGCAGGCCACGGATCGCCGCGCCCAGCTGGACCTGATCTGGTCCGGCCAGGCGATGAGCACCGAGACCGTGATGGGCTGGGAGAGCGAGCCGATGGGCCCGGGCACCGGCGCGCTCAGCGTGCGCGACGTGATGCAGCGCCACGGCGGCGAGTTCTGGTTCGAGCGCGACCGCATCCGCCACGAGGCCTTCTTCCGGCTGCTGCTGCCGCTGGCCGACGCCGCCGGCGACGTGCAGCCGCTCAATGCCGCCGCGATCCGCTCCGAGAGCCGGCCCGAGTACTACGACTTCGACCTGTTCCGCGCCGGCGCGGGGGACCACTCGCAGGACGACCGGCGGCTGTCCGAGCTGAGCTACACGGTGTTCGACACCGAGACCACCGGCCTGGAGCCCTCGGCCGGCGACCAGATCATCCAGATCGGCGCGGCGCGCATCGTCAACGGCAAGCTGCTGCGCCAGGAGGCCTTCGAGCAGCTGGTCGACCCGCGGCGCGACATCCCGGCCGCCGGCATCCCGATCCACGGCATCCGGCCGGAGATGGTGCGCGGCCAGCCGACCATCGACCAGGTGCTGCCGGCCTTCCACGCCTTCGTCGGCGACACCGTGCTGGTGGCCCACAACGCCGCCTTCGACATGCGCTTCCTGCAGCTGCAGGAGGACGCCACCGGCGTGCGCTTCGAGCAGCCCGTGCTCGACACCTTGCTGCTGTCGGCCCTGGTGCACCCGAACCAGGAGTCGCATCGGCTCGAGGCCATCGCCGAGCGCTTCGGCATCACCGTGATCGGCCGCCACACCGCGCTGGGCGACGCGATCGTCACCGCCGAGGTCATGCTCAAGCTGATCCCGCTGCTGGCCGCGATGGGCGTCCACACCCTGGGCCAGGCCCGCGAGGCGGCGCAGCAGACCTACTACGCCCGGATCAGATACTGACGCTCGACCGGCACCGGCTCACGCCGTGCCGGGGCCGGGATCCAGCGCCGAGAAGCGCACCGGCAGCATCGCCCGCCGCGAGATGCGGCCGGCGTCGTCCTTGTCGATCACGGTCAGCTGCTGGTCGCCGTCGGGACCGAGCGGCAGCACCAGCCGGCCGCCCGGGCGCAGCTGCTCGACCAGCGCCTGCGGCAGCGTGGGCGGCGCGGCGGTGACGATGATGCGGTCGAACGGCGCCTGCTCGGGCCAGCCGAGCCAGCCGTCGCCGACCCGCGTGTGCACCCGCGCCAGCCCCATCGCCGCCAGCCGCTGCCGCGCCTCGTCGGCGAGCGCCGGCATCCGCTCGACGCTGTAGACCGCGCCGGCCAGCGCCGCCAGCACGGCGGTCTGGTAGCCGCAGCCGGTGCCGATCTCGAGCACCCGGTGCGCGGGCTGCAGGCCCAGCAGGTCGGTCATCAGCGCGACGATGAAGGGCTGCGAGATCGTCTTGCCGCAGCCGATCGGCAGTGGCCGGTCGGCGTGCGCATCGTCGCGCAGCCTCGGCGGCACGAAGTCGTGGCGCGGCACGCTCGCCATCGCGTCGAGCACATGCCGATCGAGGCCGTGGCCCAGGCTCGCGGTGGCCAGCGCTTCGATCTGCGCGACCATGGCGCGCCGGGCCTGGGCGGCGTTCGTCGGGTCCATTCCCCTGTATACCCCGCGCCGGCGGGCGAGGCCAGGCTCAGCCGGTCTGCCGCAGCGTCCAGACGCCGGCCGGCGGCAGGTTCGCGACCACCGTCTGCTCGCGCTGCCAGGCGAAGCCCGGCGCGGCCTCGAAGGGCGCACGTGGCTGGTAGGTGAACTGCACCAGCCAGCTGCCGGCATGGCGGCGCAGGAAGTCGAGCACGCTCCGCCGCGTCTCGTTGCGCAGCCACTCGGGGAAGGACCGGAACGGCAGGCTCGACACCAGTGCCACCGGCCGGTCGTCGTGGCCGTTCAGCTCGGCCAGTTCGTCCAGGACCTCGGCCGCCGGCCGCGCGTGCACGCGGGCACGCGGGTGCGCGCGCGTGAGGCGCCGGGCCATCGCCGGCTCCATTTCCACCACCGTCAGCTGCGCGTGCGGGTAGCGGCTGGCCAGCTCGCGGGTGACCGGGCCGGTGCCGGCGCCGAGCTCGACGATGTGCGCCGCGCCCTGGGCGGCGTCGGCCATCGCGCGGGCCAGAAAGGGCGAGGAGGGCACCACCGCCCCGGTCAGCGCCGGGGCTTTGATGAGGTGTTTCAGCAGCGTGGCGGGCACGTGGGGCGGCGCGAGGATGAGGCGGGGGTGGCGAGCCGCAGCGTACCGCAAGTGGCGCGGCCGGGCGAGCGGGCCGGCCCGGGGCCGTCGGCAGGGTGTCCAATGGGGCGCATGAGTTCGCCTGCGCCCACTGCACCGCGCCCCGGCTGGCGCTCGGGCGGCGTCGCCGCCGCACTGGCCGCCGCGCTGCTGTTCGGCGCCGGCACGCCGCTGGCCAAGGCGCTGCTGGACGGCATCGGGCCGTGGATGCTGGCCGGCCTGCTCTCCCTCGGCTCGGGCCTCGGCCTGGCGCTGTGGCGCGCGCTGCGCCGCGCGCCGCCGGTGCGGCTGGCACCGGGCGAATGGCCCTGGCTGGCCGGCGCGGTGCTGGCCGGCGGCGTGGTCGGGCCGGTGCTGCTGATGCTGGGGCTGAGCCGGATGCCGGCGTCCGGCGCGTCCTTGCTGCTCAACGCCGAGGCGGTGTTCACCGCGGTACTGGCCTGGGTGGTGTTCCGCGAGAACGTGGACCGCCGCATCCTGCTGGGCATGGCGCTGATCGTCGCCGGCGCGGCCTGGCTGAGCTGGCCCGGCGAAGCGGACTTCGGCGCCCTGTGGCCGGCGCTCGCGGTGCTGGGCGCCTGCCTGGCCTGGGGCATCGACAACAACCTGACGCGCCGCGTGGCGTTGGCCGACGCGGGCTGGATCGCGATGGTCAAGGGCTTGGTCGCGGGCAGCGCGAACTTCGCATTGGCGCTGGCCGCGGGCGCGGCGCTGCCGGCCTGGCCGCTGGCCGGCGCGGCGGCGCTGCTGGGCCTGGCGGCCTACGGCGTCAGCCTGGTGCTGTTCGTGGTCGGCCTGCGCCACCTGGGCACCGCGCGCACCGGCGCGTACTTCTCCGTGGCGCCGTTCTTCGGCGCGCTGGTGGCGGTGGCCGGCCTGGGCGAGCCGGTCGACCTGCGCCTGCTCGGCGCCGGCGCGCTGATGGCGGTGGGCGTGTGGCTGCACCTGACCGAACGCCACGACCACCTGCACACCCACGAGCCGATCGAGCACAGCCACGTGCACGTGCACGACGAGCACCACCAGCACCACCACCCGCCGGTGCCGCCCGGCACCCGCCACAGCCACCGGCACCGGCACGCGCCGATCACGCACGCGCACCCGCACTTCCCGGACGCGCACCACCGGCACCGGCACTGAGGCCGCCGCGGCCCGGATCAGGTGCCGCGCACGAAGGGGTTGTGGCGGCGCTCGTCGCCGAAGGTGCTTTCTGGGCCGTGGCCGGGCACGAAGACGGTGGCGTCGCCCATCGGCCACAGGCGCCGGGTGATGCTGTCGATCAGCGTCGCGTGGTCGCCGCCGGGGAAGTCGGTGCGGCCGATGCTGCCGGCGAACAGCACGTCGCCGACGAAGGCGGTGCCCGACTCGGGGTCGTGGAAGACCACGTGCCCCGGCGTGTGGCCGGGGCAGTGGCGCACCTGCAGCGTGACCTCGCCGACGGCCAACGTGTCGCCGTCCTGCAGCCAGCGCGTGGGCTCGAAGGTCTCGGCCGGCGGAAAGCCGAACATCGCCGACTGCTGCGGCAGCCCGTCGATCCAGAATCGGTCGCCCTCGTGCGGGCCGACGATCGGCAGCCCCTCGGCCCGCGCCAGCGCCGCGGTGCCGCCGGCATGGTCGATGTGCGCGTGGGTGAGCAGGATCTGCTTCAGGATCACGCCCCGCGCCTTGGCCGCAGCGCGCAGGCGATCGACCTCACCGCCGGGATCGACGAAGGCGCCTTCCATCGTCCGGTCGCACCAGATCAGCGAGCAGTTCTGCTGGAAGGGGGTGACGGCGAGGGTTTGGTGGCGGAGCATGGGCTCAATAGGACATGGCAGCGGCAGGGTTGGTTCCGGGCGTTGCGAACCCTAGTGGGGTGACGCCCGCCGCCTCCACTGTGCAAAGAGGCGTTGGCAACTTTGGACTGTCAGTCCCGATCAGTGCTCAGAAGGGCGTGCGCGCCTAACCGGTACCGCAATGCAAGGCGCTCACCGCTAGACCTGAATCAGACCACGCATAGCATGTCGCGCCGCGATCTCGTCGATTCTTGCCTTAATGACTCTGTCTAGGTGCGAGCCGTCGGTATAGTTCGCGGGCACGCCGATATGAATCCGCCCGTCATCCAAGTACGTCGCCGCCTTCGTTCTCCCACCATGCTTGTTCGGCGCGTATACCGCGATTGACAAGCCTCCTTGTTCCTTTACCAGACGAAAGCATGGAATGTCGGTCGCCCCGTCTCCGATGAACACAATGTTCTCAAATGGCACTGCGCGCTCTGCTTTCGGTACAAACTTATTGACCGAAGCGTTGTCACTAATATCCATGACGCCCTTGTTGATCCTGAAGAGGTACTGCGTCTTTGTCGTGTAGTTGATTGCTAGCGCTGGCCACTGAGCAACCCCGTTTGCGTCGAAGAGATACTTGGAGGCGAAGACCGCTTTGAAGCGCTTGGCGATCGGCGTTCCAGCAAAGATCTCCTCGTTGCCCGACGAGATCAGGTAGTGGTTGACTGCCACATCCCTTGACTTGGCGTACGCGCTGATTCGAGTGAACCAGTCGGCTACGCCTTCAAACAAGGTGATCGACCTGCCTCGACGCTTGAAGTCTTCGCGCCGTACGGGCACATCGTGTTCTCTCGCCTTTCTCAGCATGAGGTTCATGTATACGAGGACTTCGTCGGCTTGATGCTGTTTCGCTGTCTCGTGTACTTCGTTCCAGAAAGCCTTCGGCGTCATCCCGATATCGGGCAAGAACTGATGCTCCTGCATGTTGCCCGGAGCCAACGTGCCGTCGAAGTCATAGGCGATGGCCATCGCGGCCTTCCTCTTGCTCATGCTGTCACACCCTCGCGAGTCAATAGGCCCACCACGCCGTAATCGAGTCCTGCTCGGCGTCGCGCGCCGCTTGATTTCGTAGCAGTTGGATTTAGGGGCATTGTCTGTGCATCGTAGTTGATGCAGGAGTAGGCCCTTTGCCGCCAGCTGGCGGCGAACATGGCCTGTGGAGCGAGGGTTCGAGGCATTGAGTCAGAAGCAACGGCGAGTCGACCCGATATTGCTCCAAGAGTAGTTTGAGACCGGATGTCAATTCGTTGATTCGCGAGCGCAAGTCTTCGTGCGGCTCTTCGAAGACCCAAGAAGCAAGTGCTCCGCAAGAGATCAGCCGCGTTGCGCGGTGCCGTCGCCCTATAGCAGCGGCCCTTCTTTCAGACTCTTGCCAATCACCGCTAAGGTCCCCTCCCGCAGCCGCCGCTTGTTCCGCGCATAGACCGCCTGCGGATGCGCAGCAAGCCCCCGTGCCCGCGCCACCGCCGTGGCCACCGCCGCTTTCGCCGCACAGACCTCGTCCAGAAAGCCCGCCTCGACCGCATCGGCCGGGTCGTAGATCCGCGCGCCCAGCGCCGCCGCGGTGAGCTGGGCCGAGTTCAGCCGGGCCAGCGCCAGTTCGCTGGCGAAGTAGGGCAGGTCCACGCCGATCGCCGTTTCGTTCAGGCCGATCCTGAATCCGCCGTTTGCACCCACGCGGTGGTCGGCGGCCAGCAGCAGCACCGCGCCCATCCCGATCGCGTGGCCGGTCGCCGCGGCGACGAAGGGTTTCGCGAAGCCATAGATCACCGGCACCAGCCCGCCGGCGCGCTGGCCCAGTGCCTTGGCCCGGTCAAGGTCGCCGCTTCGCAGCACGGCCAGGTCGATGCCGCCCGAGAACATGCCGGGCCGGCCGGCCAGCACCACGGCCTTCACCGCGGCATCGGTCTCGGCCGCCTGCAGCGCGGGCTCCAGTTCGTCCAGCATCGCGTGCGACACGGCATTCGCCTTGCCGTCGTCCATCGTGATGAGGCGGATGCCTTCGTGCGTGTCGGTGCCGACGATCATGGGACTGTCCTCGTCGTCCTGTTCTCTGCTCGGCGCCCATTCACCATCGCGCCTTGACTCGACTCAGATCCGCAGGGTCGCCGAGCCGGCGCGGTCGCCGCTGGCGACCATGTCGCGCGCCTGCGCGCAGTCGGCGTCCGACAGCAGGCAGACCGGTACGAGGTCGATGCGCACGGCCTTGACGTCCGACGGGTTCACGCCCGAAGCCCGCAGCCGCAGCAGCACGTCGTCGGCGCGGCCGAAACGGTCGCAGGTGATGGCTTTCATCGGGTCTCCCCTGACGGCATGGCGGCTGACGCTCCGGACGCGTCAGGACCCAAGCCTACAGCGTGCCGGCCCGCTCGGCCGCCACGGTCAGCGGCGCGAGACCCGCATCACCAGCTTGCCCGCGACCTCGCCCGCTTCCACGCGCTCGTGCGCGCGCCGCACCTCGGCCAGCGGCACGACTTCGGCCACGGCCGGCTTGAAGCGGCCGCTGGCCAGAAGGGCGAAGAGCTCGCCCAGGTCTTCCCGGAACCACGCCGGGTGCCGGCGGCGCATCGCGCCGATCGAGTAGAAGGCGGTGGACACGCCGTTCGGCAGCCAGTCCCAGAGCTTGAGCTTGACGAAGTCGAGCGGGATCGAGCCGCCGCGCCCCAGCACCTCGTTCTGGAACCCGAACGCCACCAGCATGCCGCCGGGCTTCAGCGCATGAAGTGACCGCGACAGGCTCTCGCCGCCGAGCGGGTCGAAGACGAAGTCGACGCCATCACCCACCGCCTGCCGGATCGCGCCATCGAGATCGGCCGCCCCGGCATCGATCGCCACCGCGCCCAGTTCGCGCACCAGCCCGTGCTTGGCCGCGATGTCGCAGCCGAAAGCCGTCACCCCGGCGTCGCGCGCCAGTTGCAGCAGTGCGGTGCCCACCGCACCGCCGGCGCCGTGCACCAGCAGCCGCTGCCCCTTTGCGGCGCGCGCCACCCGGTGCAGCATCTGGTAGGCGGTCACGGCCGACAGCACCATCGCCAGCGCGTCCTCGTCGGCCACGCCTTCGGGCACCGGGGTCAGCCGCTGTGCGGGCAGGCAGACGTATTCGGCGTAGGCGCCGATGGTCGTCAGGTCGGCCACGCGCTGCCCCACCGGCAGCGACGTGACGCCGTCGCCCAGCGCGTCGACGATGCCGACCAGGTCGTAGCCCGGCACGAAGGGCGGCTTGTCCTTGACGTCGGGGTACATGCCCTTGCGGATCATCACGTCGGTGAACGCGGCGCTGGTGACGAGCACGCGGACGCGGACCTCGCCGGGCCCCGGTTGCGGCAGCGCCTCGACGGTCGTCATCTCGAGCTGCTCGGGGCCACCGAAGGCGTTGAGAACCACTTGCTGGTAGGGCATGGACACATCCTCCTTTCAGGGGCCATTTCGCTGCTGGCTGCTCGGATGCTAGGTTCGCCGCTCCGCGCGGCCTTGCGCCGCGTCAAGGCGCGACCCGAAGCCGCGGTCCGCGGCGCGATACTGTCGCGCCGCCGCCGTGTCCGGACCGCCCCCCGCCGATGCCCCCGCCCGAGCCCTCCGCCCTCGAACTGCCCGCCGAGCCCCGCCGCCCGCTGTGGCAGGAGCTGCGCGACGCCATCCGAGGCACCGGCGCCGACTACACGAAGATCCCGCTGCGCCGCGCGGTCTTCCTGCTGGCGGTGCCGATGGTGCTGGAGCTGGTGCTCGAGTCGACCTTCGCGGTGGTCGACATCTGGTTCGTCGCCAAGCTCGGCGCATCGGCGGTGGCGACGGTCGGGCTGACCGAGACCTTCCTGTTCCTGCTCTACGCGATCGGCATCGGCCTGGCGATGGCGGTGACGGCGGTGGTCGCGCGGCGCACCGGGGAGGGCGACCGCGCGGCGGCCGCGGTCAGCGCGGCGCAGGCGATCTGGATCGCCGTGGCGGCGTCGTTGCCGTTCGCGCTGATCGGCATCGTCTGGGCGCGCGAGCTGCTGCAGCTGATGGGCGCCGACGACTGGACGCTGACCCACGGCGTGGGCTACCTGCAGTGGATGCTGGGCAGCAACGTCGTGATCATGCTGCTCTTCGTCTGCAACGCGGTCTTCCGTGGCGCCGGCGACGCGGCGGTGGCGATGCGCGTGCTGTGGCTGGCGAACGGCCTGAACATCGTGCTCGACCCGACCCTGATCTTCGGCCTGGGGCCGGTGCCGGCGCTGGGCGTGGAGGGCGCGGCGATCGCCACCGTGATCGGCCGCGGCGCCGGCGTGGCGATGCAGCTGTGGATCCTGCTGCGCGGCAGCCAGCACCTGCGCGTCGCGGCGGCGCAGTTCGCGATCGAGGTGGGCACGTTGTGGCACATCGTGCGCACCTCGCTCGGCGGCGTCGGCCAGATGATCGTCGCGATGACGGCCTGGATCTTCCTGATGCGCATCCTGGCGGCGATCGGCAGCGACGCGGTGGCCGGCGCGACGATCGCGATCCGGCTGATGATGTTCACGCTGATGCCGGCCTGGGGCATGTCCAACGCCGCGGCGACGCTGGTGGGGCAGAACCTGGGCGCGGGCGAGCCGGCGCGCGCCGAGGCGTCGGTCTGGCGCATCGGCTGGTACAACATGGCGTTCACGGTCGCGGTGTCGGTGGTCTTCTTCCTGTTCCCGCGCGAGCTGATGATGCTGTTCACCGCCGATCGCGCGGTGGTCGACGTCGGCGCCGAGTGGCTGCGCATCCTGTCGTACTCGTACTTCGTCTACGGCTGGTGGATGGTCGCGGTGCAGGCCTTCAACGGCGCCGGCGACACGGTGACGCCGACCAAGATCAACCTGGTGTTCTTCTGGCTGATCCAGATCCCGCTGGCCTGGGCGCTGGCGCTGCATCTGGACCTGCAGGCCACCGGCGTGTTCTGGGCGGTGTTCGTGTCCGAGACCTCGGTGGGGCTGTTCACGCTGTGGCTGTTCTCTCGCGGGGGCTGGAAGACGGTGCGGGTGTGAGCGGCCGCCGCGCTACAGCCTGACCAGCGGCAGCCCCATCAGCGCCTGGCCGAACACCGCGGCGGTGGCCAGCGCGTACACGACGGCGGCGACGACCAGCACGGCGGCGCCGCGCCGGCGGCGGTCCAGCCAAAGGCCCAGCAGCGGCAGCGCCTGCATCGCGTGCAGCGCCAGGAAGTGGGCCGGCCGCAGGTCGCCGACCTGCCCGGACCAGCCCAGCAGCGGCAGCGCTGCCGCATCCGGCGAGGGCGTGCCGACGAAGTGCCCGCCCTGGCTCGACAGCACCCCGGCAGTGATCAGCGTCAGCACCGTCGACAGCATGAAGCCGATCGCCACGCCGGCGCGCAGCGCGGGCCCCATCGCCGCACCGCGGTCGCGGCCGGCCAGCCAGCCGATGACGCCGATGCCCGCGACCAGCGTCACCGCGCCCAGCCCCATCAGGCTGTACATCGTGGCCTCCAGCGGCGTGCCGACGGCGAAATGCGACGGCAGTCCGAGGCCGGCGCGGCCGCCGATGTAGGCCATCTCGGTCCAGAACGCCAGCACCATCGCGGTCACCGTCAGCCGCATCGTGCGGCCCTGGCGCACGGCCGGCGACAAGCGCTCGACGACCCAGGCCAGGGTCGCGAACAGCACGATGAACGACAGCGCGAACTTCGCCGGCTTGAGCCAGACGTTGTCGCCGCCGAGCGTGCGGACGTCGAGAGCGCCGGCCGCGGCGAAGGCGGCCAGCAGCGCGATCGACAGGCCGGTCGCGGCCCACAGCGTGCCCTCGGCGGTGGCCGGCTTCGATGGCGGACGCGCGGCGAAGGCGGCGTTAGAGAGGGGTTGGACGTTCATGGTTCAGGCCTCGGATCGGGTCAGGGTGGAGGGCGTGCCGGCCCGGCGCGTGCGCACGCGGGCGGCGGCTTCGGTGGCCAGGCCCAGCAACCAGCCGGCCGGCCCGAACATGAAGGTGGCCAGCAGCACCGGCGCCTGCAGCCAGCGGATCACGCCGGCGCGGTCGAGCCGGTCGGCCAGCAGCACGCCGATCAGCAGATCGAAGGCCAGGTAGTGGCCCCATCCGGCGACCAGCACCGGGTCGGAGGCGAACAGCGCCCGCACCTCGGCGATCGACACGTAGCCGCCGCCGGCGGCGGCGAAGTGCGCCCCCATCAGCGCCGTGTAGGCCACGGCGATCGCGCCCGGCACCAGCAGGCGGGGCACGAGGCCGAGCACCGTCCAGCGCCGCGGCGCCAGCAGCAGCACGATCCAGCCCGCCATGGCCAGCAGGTTCAACAGCGAAAACGTCGCGTTCCAGTCCATCGCGGGGGCTCCTCGAGGTCGGCGGCCGTGCCGCGCAGCGGCCGGTTCAGATGTTGACGGTGTCAATATACGTGCGGAACTCGACAGGCGCAAGCGAAATATTGACAATGGCAATATTCAGCCGGTAGCCGCCGCCGATCGACACCGGCCGAGCCGCGCCCGACCCCATGACGACCCGCCCGACCAAGCCGAAGCTGCCCGCCGCGCCCGTGCCAGGGCCCGTCGCCGCCCCGGCCGACAAGGCGGCGCGTCCGTACCATCACGGCGACCTGCGCAACGCCTTGATCGCCGAAGGCGTGGCCTTGCTCGAGGAAGCCGGCCTGGCCGGCCTGTCGCTGCGCGCGATCGCTGCCCGCGCCGGCGTCAGCCACGCGGCGCCGCGCAACCATTTCGGCCACCTGCGCGGTCTGCTGACGGCAATGGCCGCCGAGGGCTTCCGCCGGCACGTGGCCTTCATGCGCGCCGGCCTGGACGCGCGCCAGGACCGGCCCGCGCGGCTGGCCGCGGCGCTGAAGGGCTACGTTCGCTTCGCCCAAGCGCACCCGCACCTGTTCTCGCTGATGTTCTCCAGCGCACATTGCGACTTCGACGACCCGGAACTCGGCGACGAGGCGGGCCGCAGCTACGACGTGCTGCGCGAGATCGCCACCGACCTGGACTGGGACAAGGCCGATGCGCCGGACGCGCAGCGGCGCGCCGAGATGCTGCTGTGGTCCATCGTGCACGGCTACGCACAGCTTTCCTTGGCCGGCATGTTCGCCAGCGACCCGGTCGCGGGCTCGCCGCCGCCGGTGACGGACATCGTGCCGGCCTTCGGCTACCGCGACTCGCGCGCCGCGCCGACGGGCAAGCGCGGGCCGGATCGCCGGCTGTCAACCGAACGCCGCGGCGGCCGTTGAGGGCGCTGGTCCGTCGCCCCGCCTTGCTTGCCATGCCCACCACGACCCAGCCGGCTCCTGCCGCACCCCGCCCGGCCTCGCGCACCGAGCCGGTCCGTGACGAGCGCAAGGCCGCTCCATACGACATGGCGCCGTCCTACCTCGGCCGGCAGGCCCTGCTGCGGGCGCAGGCCGCCGACAAGAAGCGCTGAATCGCGCGCCGTGGGCCGGGCCGGCGCCCGCCGGTCAGCGCGGCGTGAAGCGGCAGCTCGGCTCGAGCACCGACTCGCCGACGCCGGCGTGACCGACAATGCGCGCCGAGCCACCGGACAGACGATGAGCAACGATCCGCGCCCCACCGACGATCCCAGCACCGAAGCCGCCGCGCCGGCGCCAGCCCCCGAGGCCGGCGAGGCGGTTGTGCCGTCGATGTCGCCGGCGCAGTGCGCGGCCGAACTCGCCACGCGCTTTCCGGCGCTGTTCACGCCGGGCCAGTGCAAGCCGATCAAGCTGAAGATCCAGGCCGACATCCAGGCGCGCGCCCCCGGCGTGTTCACGAAGAAGGTGCTGTCGGCCTTCCTGCACCGGTACACCACCAGCACCGCCTATCTGCGTGCGATGGCCGCGGCCACGCATCGATTCGACCTCGATGGTGCCGAGGCCGGCGAACTGGCCGAAGAGCACCGTTCGGCCGCTGCCGCCGAGGCCGAGCGCCGCCGCGCGATCGTCAAGGAGCGCCGCCAGGCGGAGGCGAAGGCGGCGCGCGACGCCGCTCGCCAAGCCGCCGCCGCCAAG
>CALJUI010000057.1 GCA_937975735.1 uncultured Rubrivivax sp. | reverse complement strand
CCGGGGCGGCGCTGCCCGACGGCGGTGTGATGGTCGATCCGGCCGAGTTCGAGCGGCTGGCGCAGACGCGCGAGCTGACCTGGATGGACCCGACCCAGCACGCACAGGCGATCGCCAGCACCGCCAAGGTGCTGGCCGACGACCTGGCCTACGCGCAGCAGCTCGCGGCCACCGACCCGCAGGTCGCGGCGCTGCTGGCCAGCCCGTTCACACCGGCGCCCGGCGACGAGGTGCTGGACGACAGCAACCGTCGGATCGCGGTGGGCGGCGCCGCCGGCGCCGTGGTCGTGCACGGCAAGGACTGGCTGCTGCAGGAGCTGGCGCAGAGCCGGCGCGCCGCCGCGTCGCGCGACAACACCGAACGCCTCTATGCCAACTTCCACGGTCAGCTTGCCGACGACCAGCGCGCCGACCTGCCCGCGCCCGGCGCCACGGCGGCCTTGACGCTGGACGAGCTGCAGCAGGCCATCGAGAAGATGACGCAGCGCATCGTCGACACCGTGCCCAACGACAGCGCCGCGGCGGTGATTCCCGAAGGCGCCGGCGCGGCGGCCGGCCGCGCCCGGCCATTGTCGGCACGCGTGCGCGCGCTGGCGGCCTCGGGCTGCACCCACATGACCGAGCACAGCGCGGTCGTCGACATGAGCTACGCCTTGAAAGGCCACGTGACACCCATCCGCAGCCAGGGTAACCGCGGCACCTGCACCAGCTTCGCCGTCAACGCGGCGATCGAGGCGCGCGCCAGCCAGACCTACGGGCGCAAGCCCGACCTGTCGGAGCAGCACCTGTACGCGCAGGCCAAGAGCGTCTGGGCACCGACCGCGGGCGCCTTCGGCGACGGTCTGCACGCCTACACGGCGATGAACGAGATGAGCAAGTCGGGCGGCGCCTTGTTCGCGCTGCACACCGAGGCGGGATGGCCCTACAACCCCTCGCCCGAGCGCATCACGATCAGCGCCGCCTTCCTCAGCAAGTACCTGAACTCGTGCAACGGCTACGGCCCCGAATGCTCGGACACCAACCACCAGGTCCGGCTGGCCTGCGCGGTCGTCCTCGGCAAGACCTATTGCGGGCTGCTGGCACCCAAGCTCGGCCCCAACGAGACCGGCGCCGAACACTACCGGCTGCAGGGCCACGTGGACCTGGCCGGCCCCACAGGCGCCGCGACGGTGGCACGCGTCGCCGCAGCGGTGACGCTGGGCCAGCCGGTGATCATCGGCGTCGACGTCACGGAATGCCTTCGCGAGGCCAGGCACAGCTACACGTCCGGGGGCGAGGTCCTCTTCAACCCGCGCGCCGTCTACATGAACACCCGGCGCTGCGATCTCTTCAGCAAGGAAGCCACCGGCGGGCATTCGATGACCGTGGTCGGCGTGGTCAGCCATGCGGCGCTGGAGGCCCGCTTCGGCCCCTCGACGTGGCTCGAGCCCGACGGCGGCATGTACTTCATCGTCCGCAACTCCTGGGGCTGCGGCTGGGGCGACGGCGGCTACGTCTACATCTCGTCGAACCAGCTCGCGAAGATCATCAAGGGCGCGCGGGCGGTCACCGCGGTCAGCGCGTTGCTGCCGAGCGTGGACATCGCGGCCAGCAAGAGCCTGCTCACCAGCCCCGGCTCGGTCACGCTGAGCGCCGCGCCGAACAGCATCGTCAAGCGGGTCGAGATCTACCGCTACCACCCGAGCCTGACCTACAGCAAGATCGCCGACCTCGGCGCCGGGCCCTACACCGCCACGGTCCCGCTCGGCGTCACCGACAACGGAAACAACCTGTTCTTCGCCTTCGGCTACGACGGTGACGGCAACCGCGTGGTCAGCAAGTTCGTCGCCGTCAAAGTGGCGATCCCCGGCGCGCCCAACGTGTGGCTCAGCGCCACGCCGACCTCGCTGGAGGCCCCGGGCACGGTCACGCTGAAGGCGGTGGCCACCGACGACACCGGCATCGCGCGCGTGCAGTTCATTGCCGGCCTGACGGTGCTCGGCGAGAAGACCGCGCCGCCATACACCTGGACCTATGACGTCGGTCCCGAGCAGATCGGCACGCTGGGCTTCGTCGCGCGCGCCTACGACACCGACGGCAATGCCAGCTTCAGCACGGTGACCCCGGTCGACGTGATGCCGAAATCCGCGCCGACGATCACCAGCTTCGACGTGGACCCGAAATTCGTCTCGACCCGCGGCGGCAACGTCACGATCACCTGGGACGTGAAGCTGTCCGACTCGGTGACGATCACCGGGCTGGGCGCGGTCGGGCCGAGCGGCTCCGCCATGGTGTTCCGCAACGCGGACACGAGCTTCAAGCTCACCGCGGTGAACGCCAAGGGCGCAACGGTGCGCGAATGGGACGTCAAGGCGGTGCCGCCGCCGAGCATCGACGCCTTCGCGATCGCGCCGACCGCCTTGCCGCCCGGTGGCGGCGGCGTCAGCTTGGGCTGGACGGTATCTAATGCAGCGACGCACGGCGTCGAGATCAACGGCGTGCCGACGCCCGTCAGTGCGGTGCCCGACGGCGCCGGCTGGCGCGTGACCGTGCCGGTGACGGTGACCTCGACGGTCGGCGTCTATGCGCGCAGCCTGGCCGGCGACATCGTCCGCCGCGACGCCCTGGTCAGCGTCGGCGTCGACGTGAGTCCACCGACCGTGTCGCTGGCCGCATCGGGCACGACCTTCAACCTGCCCGGCACATTGACCCTGGCCGCGACCGCCAGCGACGACATCGGCGTCACCAAGGTCGAGTTCCTGCGCAATGGCGTGAAGTTCGCCGAGTCGACCGCAGCGCCTTACCTGCAGTCGCTGCCGATCACCGCGGCGCTGAACGGCACACAGACCTTCACGGCGATCGCCCACGACGCCAGCGGCAAGAGCATGACGAGTGCCGCGGCGACGGTGCTGGTGGCGATCGACGAGCTGCCGCCGACCGTGTCGCTGGCCGCGTCTCCGACGGTGGTCGACGCACCGGGCGCGGTAACACTGACAGCCACTGCGTTGGACAACGTCGGCGTGGCGCGCGTCGAGTTCTGGGAGGGCTCGACCCAACTCGGCGAGCGCACTTCGGCGCCCTTCGTCTGGACCCGCAGCTTCCCGGCCGGCACCACGGCCAGCTTCACCTTCGCCGCGCGCGCCTTCGACGCGGCGGGCAACAGCGCAGCCAGTGCCGATGTGGTGGTCGAGGTGCGATCGGCGTCGAGTGCGGGCGACGTCTATGTCAACGCCGCGAGCGGGTCGGACAGCAATGCCGGCACGTCCGGTGCACCGTTCAAGACCCTGTCCAAGGCCTTCACCGCGGTGGGTGCCGGCGGCACCGCGTGGCTGCAGAACGGCCTGTACACCGCCGCCGCAGAGGGCACGACCACGGTCGCCGGCCGCACCGTGCCGGCCGGCGTGACGCTGCGCGCAGTCAACCCGCTGGGCGCGACGCTGGGCTTCCCCGTCTCCTTCGCCGGCACCGGCGCGCTGGTCGGCACGGCGATGGACATGTCCTCCAATGCCGCGGTGAACCTGCCCACCGGCACCGGCGCGGTGACCGTCTCGCGCGTGCAGTGGGTCAAGCTCGGCAGCGTGGACTTGGGCGACGCGGTGATCGTCGGCGGCACCCGCGTAGTGACGATGGACACCGGCGGCGATCCGGCCCACGCCTGGTTCGCCGGGCCTGGCAGCCAGCGCTTCTTCGACGTGCGCGACAGCGGCCAGCTGACGATCAATGGCGGCACCATCGACCATCTCAAGGGCGGCGGCTTCGGCTACATGAGCCGCGCCATCGACAACGGCCGCGTGACGCTGTCGGGCGTGACCTGGCTGAACGCACTGGGCGCGAGCATGAACGCCGGCGTCATCCGCACCGACGGCACCGCCCCGCACGTGACGCTGGTCGACACGACCATCGACATGTCCGGTTCGGTCGCCTTCAGCCCGATCGGCTGCATCGACAACGCCGGCCAGTTCGGCACCGCCACCGCCGCGGTGATCACGCTGGACAACGCGGTGCTGAAGAAATGCTCGCGCGACGGCATCCACATGCGGGTCGGCTTCCCGACGATCACGATGCTCAACGGCGCGCGCATCGAGGGCGCGGGTGAATACGGCATCCGCACCGGCGCCTTCGCAGTGTCCGGGGCAGCGGTGCCGACGATCAGCCTCACTGGCTCGCAGATCACCGGCTCGGGCAGGTCGGCCATCGAGATGCTGGCTGGCGGCAGCCTGACGATGGCCAATGCCACGGTCAGCGGCAACGGCACGGTCACGCCCGAGGCAGGCCTGCGCCTGACTGGCAGCTTCGCCTACACGCTGTCGATGCGCCACAGCTCGGTGACCGACAACGCCGGGAGCGCCAGCGGCGGCGGCCTCGTGCTGCAGGGCAATGCGAGCTCGAGCTTCGACCTCGGCACCAAGACCTCGCCGGGCGCGAACG
>CALJUI010000056.1 GCA_937975735.1 uncultured Rubrivivax sp. | reverse complement strand
GCCTTCGTGAGTAGCTGAACCGGCCCGACAAGAACCACCCCCCCCACCAATGAATAAACCTAACGCCCTTCGACCATTATCCGATTCGCCCTCCTCGGCTGTGGCCGCATCGCCAAACGTCACGCCGACCTGCTCGGCCAGGGAGTCATCCGTGGCGCCCGACTCGTCGCTGTCTGCGACAGCGACCGCAGCCGCGCCGCTGCCTTCGGCGAACGCTACGGCGTGCCGGCGCACGAGTCGATGGACGAGCTGTTCGCGCGCGGCGACGTCGACGTGGTGTCGATCCTGACACCGAGCGGCTTGCACGCCGATCACTCGGTGCGGGCTTCCGCCGCCAGCAAGCATGTCGTCGTCGAGAAGCCGATGGCGCTGACGCTGGCAGACGCCGACCGCATGATCGCCGCCGCCGATGCCGCCGGGCGGCGCATCTTCGTGGTCAAGCAGAACCGCTTCAACGTGCCGGTGGTGAAGGCGCGCGAGGCGCTGGAGGCCGGTCGCTTCGGCCAGCTCGTGCTCGGCACGGTGCGCGTGCGCTGGTGCCGCGACCAGCGCTACTACGCCCAAGACGCCTGGCGCGGCACCTTCGCCCAGGATGGCGGCGTGATCGCCAACCAAGCCAGCCATCACGTCGACATGCTGGGCTGGTTCATGGGCCCGGTGGAGAGCATCCACGCGCGCGGCGCGCGCGCGCTGGTCGACATCGAAGCCGAGGACACGGCGGTGGCGACGCTGCGTTTCCGAAGTGGTGCGCTCGGCGTCGTCGAGGCGACCTCGGCCACGCGACCGAAGGACCTCGAGGGCTCGCTGTCGGTGCTCGGCGCTGGGGGCAGCGTCGAGATCGGCGGCTTCGCCGTCAACCAGATTCGGCACTGGAACTTCGTGCAGCCGGCCGAGGGCGACGCCGACGTGCTGGACCGGTTCTCGGTCAATCCGCCCAACGTCTACGGATTCGGGCACCAGGCCTACTACGAGCATGTCGTCGACGTGCTGAACGGCCGCGCCGAGGCCCTGGTCGACGGGCACGAAGGCCGCAACAGCCTCGAGCTGGTGGCCGCCATCTACGAGTCGATGGCCAGCGGGCGCGAGGTGACGCTACCGCTGCGCACCGAGCACAGCCGCCTGGGTGAGCGCTGACGTGAACGCGCCGACCTTGCTGCAGGCCAGCGTGCGCGACGTGCGCTGCGGCCCGGGCGTGAAGATCGTCGAGCCGGCCAACGTCTACGAGTGCGAGCTGGCCGATTCGGTCTTCGTCGGCCCCTTCACCGAGATCCAGCGCGGGGTTCGCATCGGCGCCCGCACGCGTGTGCAGTCGCACAGCTTCATCTGCGAGCTGGTGACGATCGGCGCCGACTGCTTCGTCGGCCACGGTGTGATGTTCGTCAACGACTTGTTCCGCGACGGCGGCCCGGCGCGCGGCCGGCGCGAGCTGTGGCAGTCGACGACGATCGGCGACCGCGTGTCGATCGGCTCCAATGCCACGCTGCTGGCGGTGACGGTCTGCGACGACGTCGCGATCGGTGCCGGCGCCGTCGTCACGCGCGACATCACCGAGCCGGGCGTCTACGCCGGCAATCCAGCGCGGCTCCTGCGCCGACTCCCCCTCGTTACGCCGGCCACAGGCCCCACGTCATGACCGCCCCAACCGTCACCGTCCCCTTCGCCGACCTGCATGCACAGTACCTGACGATCAAGTCCGAGATCGATGACGCGATCGCCGACGTGATCCGCCAGTCGGCGTTCATCCGCGGCCCCTTCGTCGAGCGCTTCGAGCGCGACTTCGCCGCCGCCGTCGACGCCGAGCACTGCGTGTCGTGCGCCAACGGCACCGACGCCATCTACATCGCGCTTCACGCACTCGGCCTCAAGCCGGGCGACGAGGTGCTGGCGCCGGCGCACTCCTGGATCTCGACCACCGAGACGATCACCCAGGCGGGGGGCAAGGTGGTCTTCTGCGACACCGACGCCGACACCTTCACCATCGACCCGGCGCAGATCGAGGCCCGCATCACGCCGCGCACCGTCGGCATCGTCCCGGTCCACCTCTACGGCCAGCCAGCCGACATGGACGCCATCATGGCGATCGCGCAGCGGCACAAGCTATGGGTCATCGAGGACTGCGCGCAAGCGCATCTGGCTCGCTACAAGGGCCGCCAGGTCGGTCGCTTCGGCGACGCCGCGACCTTCTCCTTCTATCCTGGCAAGAACCTCGGTGCGATGGGCGACGCCGGCGCCGTCGACACGCCGGACGCCGACCTCGCTCGCCGCATGGCGATGTTCGCGCGCCACGGCGGGCTGACCAAGGGCGACCACCAGATCGAAGGCATCAACAGCCGGCTGGACGGCCTGCAGGCGGCAATCCTGTCGGTCAAGCTCGGTCGGCTGCCTCAGTGGACGCAGGCGCGGCAGCGGATCGCGCGCGCCTATAGCGAGCGGCTGGCCGGGATCGACGGGCTGACGCTGCCCGCGGTCGCCGACGGGCGCGAGCATGTCTGGCACCTCTTCGTCGTGCGCCACGACCGGCGCGATGCGCTGGCTAAGCATCTCGCCGCGCGCGGCGTACAGACGGTCGTCAACTACCCGGTCGCCCTGCCATTCCTGCCGG
>CALJUI010000055.1 GCA_937975735.1 uncultured Rubrivivax sp. | reverse complement strand
CTACGCGGCCTCGCTCAACGGCGCCGGCGCCAACCAGGTCGGCATCGGCACGAACCTGGTCGCGGTGGCCCAGCAGTTCACGCAGGGCAACATCATGTCCACGCAGAACCCGATGGACCTGGCGATCAACGGCGCCGGCTTCTTCCAGGTCAGGAGCGCCGACAGCCCGCCGACCTACTCGCGCAACGGCCAGTTCAAGGTCGACCGCGACGGCTACATCGTCAACAACAGCCAGCAGCGGCTGATGGGCTACCCGGCCGACGGCAACGGCATCATCGTGCCCGGCCGCGCCGACGCGATCCAGCTGCCCACCGGCGGCATCAGCCCGCGCGCCACCGCCGACGTCGTGATGGCCGGCTACCTCGACTCCGAGGAGGCGGTCAAGCTGCCGCCGGCCCTGCCGATGCTGACCTTCAGCAACGTCGACACCTACAACCGCGCCACCTCGCAGACGGTGTTCGACTCCAAGGGCCAGG
This sequence comes from uncultured Rubrivivax sp., assembly GCA_937975735.1. GTDB lineage: Bacteria > Pseudomonadota > Gammaproteobacteria > Burkholderiales > Burkholderiaceae_C > Rubrivivax. The sequence continues at coordinate 3,618 of CALJUI010000055.1, read as the reverse complement.
AAGTCGCGCTGGTCTACTACTTCCAGAAGTCGGCCTCGAACGAGTGGAACGTCTACGCGACGGCCAACGGCACGTCGATCGCCGGCACCGACACCGCGCCGCTGCCGGTGGCGACGCTGCAGTTCGCCGCCGACGGCGGCCGGCTGCTGTCGCCGCTGGCGCCGGTGGCGCTCAACATCCCGGCCACGACCAGCGCCACCGGCGTGCTGACCAACCCGATTCCCGGCATGAACGTCAACTTCGCCGGCATGGAGGAGTACGGCGGCCTGTGGGGCATCACCGACCTGCGCCAGGACGGCTACGCCGCCGGCCAGCTGACCTCGATCGCGATCGAGAGCAACGGCATCATCATGGCGCGCTACTCGAACGGCCAGTCCAAGCCGGCCGGCCAGGTCGAGATCGCGACCTTCCGCAACCCGCAGGGCCTGAAGCCGCTCGGCGACAACCAGTGGGCGCAGAGCTTCGCCTCGGGCGACCCGGTCGTCGGCGTGCCCGGCGACGGCAACCTCGGCGTGCTGCAGGCCGGCGCGCTGGAGGAGTCCAACGTCGACCTGACCGGCGAGCTCGTCAGCATGATCACCGCGCAGCGCATCTACCAGGCCAATGCGCAGACGATCAAGACGCAGGACCAGGTCCTGCAGACCCTCGTCAACCTGCGCTGAGCCGGAGCGCTGAACGATGGACCGCCTGATCTACCTGTCGATGGCCGGCGCGAAGGCGACGATGCAGCGCCAGGAGGTGCTGGCGCACAACCTCGCCAACGCCTCGACGACGGGCTTCCGCGCCGAGATGGCCTCCTTCCGCGCCGTCCCGGTGCGAGGCGACGGCGCCAGCACGCGGGTCTACGCGCTCGAGACGACGACCGGCTACGACGCCCAGCCCGGCGTCGTGCAGGCCACCGGCCGGCCGCTGGACGTCGCGCTGCGCGGCCAGTCCTGGCTGGCGGTGCAGGGCCTGGACGGCACCGAGGCCTACACCCGTGCCGGCGCGCTGGCCACCAGCGCCGACGGCACGCTGGTCACCGCCGCCGGGCTGACCGTGCTCGGCGATGGCGGGCCGATCACCGTGCCGGCCAACGCCGCGGTCTCGATCGCGCCGGACGGCACGGTCAACGCCGCGGTCGGCAACGCCGGCCCGCAGGCGGTCGGCCGGCTCAAGCTGGTCACGCCCGAGGGGCGGCTGGAGCGCAGCCCCGACGGCCTGTTCCGCGCGGCCGACGGCGACCTGCCGGCCGACCCGACGGCACGCCTGGAGGCCGGGGCGCTGGAAGGCTCCAACGTCAGCGCCGTCGAGACGATGGTCGGCATGATCACCGCGGCGCGCCAGTTCGAACACCAGATGAAGATGCTGCAGGGCGCCGAACAGCGCGACCAGGCGGCGGCGAGGCTGCTCGGCACGATGCCCTGAGCGGCGTTCGCGCCCTCGAGAGAAGCGTCGCCTTTGCGGCGCTTTTTCGATTCTGGGCGGGCTCAAGTCCGGGCCAAGATGACTGCCCGTACAGCCCGAACTCCGGAGTTCACGATGATCCGCTCCCTGTGGATTGCCAAGACCGGCATGGAAGGCCAGCAGAGCAAGCTGGACGCCGTGTCGAACAACCTCGCCAACGTCGGCACCAACGGCTTCAAGCGGGCAGGCGTGGTCTTCGAGGACCTGATGTACCAGAACCTGCGCCAGGCCGGCGCGTCCGCGGGCGAGGGCACTCAGCTGCCCACCGGCCTGCAGGTCGGCCTGGGCGTTCGCACCGTCGCGTCGACGCGCAACTTCGCGCAGGGCAACCTGCAGCAGACCGGCGCGGTGTACGACATCGCGATCAAGGGCAACGGCTTCTTCCAGGTGCAGATGCCCGACGGCAGCACCGCCTACACGCGCGACGGCGCCTTCCAGGTCAATGCCAACGGCCAGCTCGTCACCAACAACGGCGACCCGGTCCAGCCCGGCATCACGATCCCGGCCAACGCGCAGAGCGTGACGGTGGCGCAGGACGGTACCGTCAGCGTGCTGCTGCCCGGGCAGTCGTCGCCGACCAGCGTCGGCCAATTGCAGCTCGCCAGCTTCCCGAACCAGGCCGGCCTGGCGCCGCGTGGCCAGAACCTCTACATCGAGACCGCGGCTTCGGGCGCGGCCAGCGTCGGCACGCCGAACGTCGACGGCTACGGCGCGCTCGCGCAGGGCTTCGTCGAAGGGAGCAACGTCAACGTCGTCGAGGAACTCGTCACGATGATCGCGACCCAGCGCGCCTACGAGCTCAACTCGAAGGCGATCCAGACCTCGGACCAGATGCTGCAGCGTCTGTCGCAGCTGTGATCGTGCGCTCGCTCGGGCTGCTGCCGCTGATCACGCTGCTCGGCGGCTGCATGGCCACGCTGTACCCGCGCGTGGACCTGCCGGCGGCCGACACCGCGCCGGTCGAGCCGGCCGCCACCGCACCGGTGCCGGTGGCCAACGGCGCGATCTTCCAGGCCGCGTCCTACCGCCCGCTGTTCGAGGACCGTCGCGCGCGCCTGGTCGGCGACACGCTGACGGTGGTCATCGTCGAGCGCATCAGCGCGTCGCAGAAGTCGGCCAGCAAGATCGACAAGACCGGCAAGGTCGAGGCCTCGATCAGCGCGCTGCCCGGCATCTCGTCGAAGGCCTTCGCGCGCGGCAGCGCGGCGGGCGACTCGACCAGCGCCTTCGAGGGCAAGGGCACGACCGAGAACAGCAACGACTTCACCGGCACCATCGCCGCGACGGTGACCCGCGTTCTGCCCAACGGCCACCTGGTGGTCACCGGCGAGAAGCAGATCGGCGTCAACGACAACGTCGACGTGCTGCGATTCTCCGGCCAGGTCGACCCGCGCTCGATCCAGGCCGGCAACAGCGTGCCCAGCACCCAGATCGCCAACGTGCGCCTCGAGCAGCGCGGCCGCGGCCCGCAGGCCGAGGCGCAGGCCGTCGGCTGGCTGGCCCGCGTCTTCCTCAGCTTCCTGCCGATATGACACCCCCAAGCTCGCTTTGCTCGCGGCCCCCCGAGGGGGCGCGTTTCGGACCGGGAAACCCGGATCCGAAACATCGCCTGTTTTCGGACAGTGGAGGCGTGTTCGCTTCGTCGGCGTTCGAACGCTTCGTCCGCGCCATGGTCGTCTTGGCCTTCGTGCTGGCCAGCGCCGCGCTGTGGTGGCCGGCGCCGGCGCATGCGGTGCGCCTGAAGGAGGTCGCCTCGGTGCAAGGGGTGCGCAGCAACCAGCTGTTCGGCTACGGCGTCGTCGTCGGCCTGGACGGCACCGGCGAGCAGAACGCGGTCACCGCGCAGAGCCTGTCGTCGATGCTGCAGTCGCTCGGCGTCACGCTGCCGCCGGGCGTGTCGCCGCAGGGCCGCAATGCCGCGGCGGTGATGGTCACGGCCGAGCTGCCGCCGTTCGCCCAGCCGGGCCAGCCGATCGACGTCAATGTCTCCTCGATGGGCGGCGCCAAGAGCCTGCGCGGCGGCACGCTGATCATGACGCCGCTGCGCGGCGCCGACGGCCAGGTCTACGCGATCGCCCAGGGCAACCTGATCGTCGGCGGCGCCGGCGCGTCGGCCGGCGGCTCCAAGGTCCAGATCAACCACCTGTCGGCCGGCCGCATCCCGGCCGGCGC
>CALJUI010000054.1 GCA_937975735.1 uncultured Rubrivivax sp. | reverse complement strand
GCCATGCGGTGCTGCGGCTGGAGACCGGTTTCCGGCAGCAGCCGGCCATCGCGCTCTACGAGGCCCGCGGCTATCTGCGCATCGCGCCCTTCGGGCCCTACGTGGGCGACCCGACCAGCGTGTGCTTCGAAAAGGTGCTGCCGCGATGATGATCCGTGCGCTGACGTCGGCGGACGCCGCTGCCGCCGCGGCCGTGGTGCAGCGCAGCTTCCTGGCCGGGGTGGCGCCGGACTGGACGCGCGAGGCGGTCGAGACATTCCTGGGCGAGTCCAGCGCCGAGACGCTGACGGCCAAGCTGCGCGAGGTGGCGCTGGCCACCGGCGCCTTCGACGGCCCGGACCTGCACGGCGTGCTGCTGATGCAGCGGCCGGGCATGCTGGGCATGCTCTTCGTGCACCCGGCGTCGCGGCGGCAGGGCATCGGTCGCGCGCTGTGGGAGCACGCGCGCCGGCATGTCGAGGCCCAGCACCCGGACACGCGCACCGTCGAGGTCAATGCCGCGCCGGGTGCCGTCGCCTTCTACCGAGCGCATGGATTTGCGCCGCTGTCCACGATGTTCGAACGCGAAGGCGCCCGCGCGATGCGCATGGCCTGCTGGCTGCCTGCACGCGCACTGAGGGCCGAGCCATGACGACGATGAACGACACCCCGCTGCCGCTACGCGTACGCGCGCTCGCGGCCGACGATTCGATCGATGCGCTGACGGCGCTGCTGCACCGGGCCTACGCGCCGCTGGGCGCGATGGGGCTGAACTACACCGCGGTGGACCAGACCGTCGACGTGACGCGCTCGCGTCTGGCCGGCGGGATGGCGCTGGTGGCGGAGTGGGGCGGCGCGCTGGTGGGCACGGTGGTGGTCAAGCCCACCGCGCCCGGCTCCGACTGCGCCTGGTACCGGCGCGCCGGCGTGGCGTCGGTGCAGCAATTCGCGGTCGACCCGGCGCGCCAGGGCGGCGGCATCGGCCGCACGCTGTTGGCCGAGGCCGAGCGACTGGCGCGCGACAGCGGGCATGCCGAGCTTGCGCTGGACACCGCGGAGCCGGCCACGCACCTGGTGCGCCTGTACACCGGGCTGGGCTACCGGCACGTGGGCCATGTGCAGTGGCCTGGCAAGGCCTACCGCAGCGTGGTGCTGTCGAAGCCGCTGGCGGGTGCGCCGATGCCGACCGCCAAGGAAGACGCGGCTTGAGCACGCATGCGCCTCGCGCGGGCCTGCTGGCCGACTCGATCGCGGCGCATGTGCTGCAGTTCGGGCCGGTGGCCACGCCGATGCCGGACGCGGCCACGGCGCGGCGGCTGCTGTGGGCCTTCGTGGGCGTGGCCGGCGTGCTGTTCGCGGGGCTGCGCGGCGTGCTGGACCTGCTGGGCCTGCAGGGGCAGCCCGGTGCGGCCACGGCCTTCGTGGTGCTGCTGATGGTGGCCTTCGTCGGCGTGCAGCGGGGGTGGGTGGGCGCGCCGGCGGCGGCGATCGGCCTGCGCCCATGGCACCAGTGGTCGCGGCGCGAGCGGCTGTATGCGCTGCAGGTGGTGCCGCTGGCGGCGCTGGCCTTCGCGTTCGCGTTCCAGGCGCGGCTGGGCACGCTGCTGGGCCAGCATGGTGCGGTCGGCTTCGTGATCTTCTCGCTGCTCACCGGGCTGCTGTGGGGCGCGCTGCAGGAAGGGCTTTACCGCGGCTGGCTGCAGACCGCGCTGGAGCGGCCGCTGGGGCCCTGGGGCGCGCTGCTGGCGGCCAACCTCGTGTTCACCTTCGGGCCGCTGCACACGCCGTTGCTGCTGGCCGCGGGCGGGCCGCGCTGGCCGGTGCTGGCGGCGGTGTTCGCCATCGGCCTGTTCTTCGGCCTGCTGCGCAGGCGCAGCGGCAACCTGTGGCTGCCGGCGCTGCTGCACGGCCTGTGGCCGCTCAACATGGCGTGAGCGCAGCGTCCGGACCGCCCCACCGTCGGCCCGTGCCGCCACGTGGTGGGACGTGGGGGCCAGCCACGGCGGGCGCCTGGCGTTAGGCTGGGCACGCGATGGCCTCCACTCCCTTGCCCACGATGCCGCCCCCCGGCACGGCTGCGCCGACCCGGCCGTCGGACGCATCGGTCGACGACGGCCTGCAGCCGCCTGCCCTGCCGCGTGCCGGCTTCGTGGCGGCCTGGCTCGTGTTCTGGCTGCTGATGATCACGGTGGCGGTGCAGGAGCAGTGGCGCGATGGCGGCCGGCTGTGGGAGCCGGTGCTGTGGGAGG
>CALJUI010000053.1 GCA_937975735.1 uncultured Rubrivivax sp. | reverse complement strand
CCCGTGGCCTGCGCCACCGCGCAGCCCAGGCGACAGCAACACCAGCACGAAGGCGCACCATGCGCCATAGCGCGCGATGTCCAGCGCCAGTGACAGGAAGGGGGCCAGGGGCACGCTGCCCCAAGCGTCGGCCGCGCCGGCGGCGGCCCACAGCGCCGTGGCGCCGACAGCTGCCAGGAACCACTTCTGCGCCCGGCCGGCGCGGGATCCCCCATAGCCGGTGACGAGCAGCCGTGCCGCCAGCGCACCATACAGCAGTGCGCAGGCGGCCAAGCTCAGAAGGGTCAGGTCGGTCGACGCGCTTGCCATGGGGAGATCGCCGGGCGGCCCGACGCGGTGACCGCGCCCGCGCCGCTGGCGCAGGCGGCGCGTCTCAGCGGGCGCCTTTGCCGGTCAGCACGACGACCACGGTCTCAAGAAGGATCACCACGTCCAGGAACAACGAGTGATTCTTGACGTAGTACAGGTCGTACTGCAACTTCTCGATCGAGTCCTCGACCGTGGCGCCGTATTGGTAGCGCACCTGGGCCCAGCCGGTCAGGCCCGGCTTGACGCTGGCGCGCACGGCGAAGAAGGGAATCTGCTCGGTCAGCTGCTCGACGAAGTAGGGCCGCTCCGGGCGCGGTCCAACGAGGCTCATGTCGCCGACCAGCACGTTGAACAGCTGTGGCAGTTCGTCAATGCGCAGCAGCCGGATGACGGCGCCCACCCGTGTCACGCGGTCGTCGTTGGCCGACGCCCAGCGCGGCTTGCCGTCCTTCTCGGCATCGGTGCGCATGCTGCGGAACTTGATGACCTTGAACGGACGCAGCTCCTGCCCGGCGCGTTCCTGGCGGTACAGCACGGGCCCGGGGCTGTCGAGTTTGATCAGCAGGGCCGTGATCAACATGATCGGCAGCGACAGCACGATCAGGACCATGGCGCCGAGCAGGTCGAAGACCCGCTTGACGGCGGTCCTGTAGAACCCTTGGTTGAAGCCGTCGCCGAAGATCATCCAGCCGGCGTTGGCAAAGCCGATGCGGATCTGGCCGAGCGTCTTCTCGAAGTGGGTGTTCACGTCGACGACGCGGATGCCGAACAGCTTGCAATCGAGCAGGTCGCGCAACGGCATGCTGCCCGAGCGGCGCTCGGTCAGTGCCACGACGATCTCGTCCACGCCCAGGCGCTTGGCGGTGTCGGTCAGCGACCGGTCGGCGGGCAGCACCAGCGACGCGTCGACCGCGCGCTGGCTTTCGTTCGGGCTCGGGAAGTGGCCGACGATCTGGGTGTGGGGGTCCGCCTCACGCAGCGTCTGCGCGACCAGCTTGGCGGCCGGGCCGCAGCCGTAGATCAGGATCCGGGCCCGGTTGGCCTTCGACGCTGACAGGTGCGTCGAATACACACGCCACATGACCACGGCCGCCACGCCGACCATCGTTGATGCACGAACGGCGGCCAGGCCATCCACGTTGGCCGGCAGCAGACTGAACACGGCCCAAGTCAGCGGCAGCAGGATAAGCAGCGCCATGGCGGCGCGGGCACAGGCCTGCGTGTAGCTGAAGGTCGAGTTGCGTTGGTAGAAGTTTGAGGCCGTGTTGATGATGAACAGCCCGGCGGCCAGCGACACCGGCAGCACGGTGAACACGTTGGCGACCTGCGCCAGGTAGGCCAGCAAGGTGACCAGGACCACCAGACCCATGTCGACAAGGATCCTCAGCAGGGTCTGGCGGTGCAGGTAATGGTTGAAGATTCGGATCATCGAAGGCTTGTCGAACCTGCCGGCAAGCCGGCGTGGGGCGAGGGGTGCGGCCGCGGGGCCTGCCTGGAGCATGTCGCACGGCGCGAACCGCCCCCTCTCTGACCGCGTCCCGGCTCGGTTCCCGGGGCTGCGTGCAGCGTCGTCGTCACGGGTTGAAATCACTGTAAGGAGGCGGTCAGCGGCCGCACACCCCCCGCTTGAGGGGCGGCTCCCGAGGTGAAGGGGATTCGCGGGAATGCGTCACGGGTGGCCGCTGCAGGTGCGGCGTCGACGCTCCTCCCGGCAACTCCCTAGACCGCAGTCTCCCGAGACGTGGGCAGCCTGGCGATGCCGGCCACCGTGCTGGTCACCGACGCTGGGCCATCGGCCACGCCGGGTTCAGGGAAAGTAGTGCCGCCAGGCAAGCTGGACAGTGCGCCGGGGCTGGACGCTGCCGAAGATCGAGCCGGCATCGCCCGAGAACTGCTGCCATTGCAGCGCCAGGTCGGCGCGGGGCCAGCGGTAGCGCAGCTCCAGCCAGCGGTGGTCGCTGTCCGTCGCGGTCTCCCGGCGCCAGAAGGCGCCCAGGTCCAGGCGCGGCACCAGCACGTCCTTCCAGGCCGCATGCACGAACCACGCGCGCCGCGCCGGCAGCTCCTGCCGTT
>CALJUI010000052.1 GCA_937975735.1 uncultured Rubrivivax sp. | reverse complement strand
GTCGTCGCGGCCACGGACCTGGGCGGTCGCTTCGGGCGCGACGGCTCGGCCGCACCGTCGCTGCGCCTGCAGGGTGGCGCGGTCGGCGCGTTAAAGTCGCTGCGCGAGGAGCGGCCCACGCTGCGCGTGAAGGCCATCGACTTGGACCCGTCGCGCGAACTGGGCCTGCTGGCCGCCGACCTGCTCGATGAGATCGAGCTCGACGGCGGGCGCCAGGAGGTCGGCTACCCGGGCGGCGAGCGCACGGTCTTCGAGACCGTGGCCGAGCCGGTGTCCGCCGATGCGGAGCGCGAGACGCAGTTGCAGGGCCCGCTCGTCGTGTTGGCCACGGGCGGCGCGCGCGGCATCACGGCCGAGGTGCTGCGCGAGCTGGCGCGCCCGGGCGCCGTGCTGGTGCTCACCGGCCGCAGCGCCTGGCCCGACGATGAAGCGCCTGAACTGGCCGCCTGTGCCGACGAGGCCGCGCTGCGCGCGAACCGCGCCGACCTGGAAGCTGCCGGCGCGGCGGGCGAGTACCACGCCGGGGACGGCACCGACGGCGACGCGTTGCGCGCGCTGGTCGCCGACCGTGTCCGGCGGCATGGCCGCGTCGACGGCGTGGTGCATGGCGCCGGCGTCATCGAGGACAAGCGCTGGGCCGACAAGGACGCTGCGAGCTGGTCGCGCGTCGTCGACACCAAGGTGCTGGGCCTGCTGCAACTGCAGGCGGCGCTGGACCCGTCGACGCTGAAGTTCTTCGTCGTGTTCAGCTCGGTGGCCGGTCGCTACGGCAACAGCGGGCAGTCCGACTACGCGACGGCCAACGAACTGATGAACCGCCTGTGTGCGTCGCTGCAGGCGCGCTGGCGCGACGGCGTGCGCGTCAGCGCCATGTGCTGGGGCCCGTGGGGTGCCACGACGCACGGCGCCGGCATGGTGACGGCGCAGACCGAGGCCAAGTTCGCCGAGAAGGGCGTGCGCCTCGTCGACGCGGCGCTCGGCCGGCGGCTGTTCCGCGCCGAGCTGGCGCGCGCCGCCGGAGGCGCGGTCGAGGTGGTGTTCGGCCAAGCGCCGTGGGAGACGCGCGAAGCCGAGCACGGCGCCATCGCGACCGCCGCAGCCGACGTCCAGGCCGCGGCCCCTGGCGAGGCGGCGGCCACGACACCGCCGCTGCCGGGCTTCGGCGAGGTGACGACGGCGCCGACCGGCGAACGCACGATGGCGCTGCGCATCGACCCCGCCGAGCATGCTTACCTGGCCGACCATGCCATCGATGGCAAGCCGGTGCTGCCGGCGGCGATGGCGCTGGAGCTGATGGCGCAGGCCGTGCAGGCGCTGTGGCCCGGCTGGCAAGTGGCCGAGGTGCACGAGCACCGCCTGATGAAGGGTGTGGATTTCCCGGACGGCCCGCGCGCGCGGCAAGTGCACGTGGCGCCACCGCCTTACGGCAGCAGCGAGGGCTTCGAGGTCAGCGTGGTGCTGCGCAGCGAATTGGCGCCGGGCCGCTTCCTCGTGCACTACAAGTCCACCGTGCGCCTGGCCCAGTCGCTCGAAGCCGGCACCCGGCACGCCGTGCCGTCGCACCGCGACCGGTCGCTGTCCGTGGGCAAGGCCTACGGCGAGTGGCTCTTCCATGGCCCGAGCTGGCAGCTGATCGATCGCATCGACGGGCTGTCCGACGCCGGCGCCAGTGCCACGGTGCGCTGC
>CALJUI010000051.1 GCA_937975735.1 uncultured Rubrivivax sp. | reverse complement strand
CAGGCAGCTGAAGAAGTGTGCTCAAGGCACCGCCGAGGCGCCGACGGTCATCGGGATCGACGACTGGAGCTGGCGGAAGTCGCAAACCTACGGCACGATCATTGTGGATCTGGAGCGTCGCGCGGTGATCGACATTCTCGAGGATCGAGATGTCGTCAGCTGCACCAACTGGCTGAAGCGACATCCCGAGGTGGAAGTGATCAGCAGAGATCGCTGCGGTCTCTACGCCCAGGCAGCACGGCAAGGGGCACCGCAGGCGAAGCAGGTCGCTGACCGGTTCCATATCGTACAAAACCTGCGGCAGGCCATCGAGGAGCAAATGAACCTTCACGGCCGTGCGACCGGCAGGGCGCTGCTGTCCGACGCCGATACTCGTGCCTCGCTGCGGCGCGAGTTCGACCGCCGCGGCATCTTCCTGCCCGACGACCTCATGGACCATCTGCTGACGCGCTTCGCGCGCGACCTCAAGCACCTGATGGGACTGCTGGACCGGCTCGACCAGTACGCACTGGCGCGCAAGCGCAACGTCACGCTGGCGCTGCTGCGGCAGATGCTCAACGAAGAAGGACCCGAATGAGGCTGACGCTGTTCGACCTGGACGGCACCCTGATCCCGACCGATTCCGACCACGCCTTCGGCGAATTCGTCATCGAGCTCGGCTGGGCGGACGGCACGGCGCACCGGCGGGCCAACGACCGCTTCTACCAGCAGTACGTCGACGGCGTCCTGGACATCGCCGCCTACGTCGACTTCACGACCGGCCCCTGGCGCGACCGGCCGCTGGAGGAACTGGCGGCGGCGCGCCGGCGCTTCGTCGAGGAGTTCGCGCGGCCGGCGCTGCGCGAGTCTGCGCTGTCGCTGGTTCGGCGCCACCAAGCCGAAGGCGACCTGGTGGCCATCGTGACCGCCACCAATGCCTTCGTGACACGGCCGATCGCCGACCTGTTCGGCGTGCCCGAACTCATCGCCACCGAACTCGACACCGACGACGCCGGACGGGTCACCGGCGCCATCCGCGGCCAGCCGTCCTTCAGGGATGGCAAGATCGGGCGGGTGCAGGACTGGCTCGCGGGGCGCGGCCTGGGCCTCGACGACTTCGAGCGCAGCACCTTCTATAGCGACTCCACCAACGATCTGCCGCTGCTCGAGCGCGTCAGCCATCCGGTGGCCACCAACCCCGGACCGGCCCTCGAGAAGATCGCGAACGAACGCGGCTGGCCCATCCTCAGGCTTTTCGACACATGATCAGGAAGTTCATCGGCAAGCTGCTCGGCAAGTCGGCGGCCGCGGTGCCCGCGGGGCCACCCGTCGGCCGGCGGACCGAGGTCCCCGCGACCGAGCACCGCATCGACCACAAGCTGCTCGACGACAACGCCGTGCGCGTCGTGCGCACGCTGAAGGAGGCGGGGCACGAGGCCTACATCGTCGGCGGCGCGGTGCGCGACCTGCTCGTCGGGCTGAGGCCGAAGGACTTCGACGTGGCCACCGACGCCACGCCGGAGCAGGTCAAGGCGCTGTTCCGCCGCGCCTTCATCATCGGTCGGCGCTTCCGGCTCGTGCACGTGATCTTCGGCCGCGGCCGCGATCACGAGGTCATCGAGGTCTCGACCTTCCGCGCCTACCTGGACGCCGCCGCGGCCGACGCCGTTGCCGGCAACGAGAAGACCTCGAAGCACGAGCTCTCGAGCAAGACCCATGCGGTCGACGCCAGCGGGCGCGTGCTGCGCGACAACGTCTGGGGGCCACAGATCGAGGACGCCGCGCGGCGTGACTTCACGGTCAATGCGATGTACTACGACCCGCTGACGCAGACGCTGGTGGACTACCACGGCGGCATGGCCGACGCCAAGGCGCGCCTGCTGCGCATGATCGGCGACCCCGAGACGCGCTACCGCGAGGACCCGGTGCGCATCGTCCGGGTGCTGCGCTTCGCCGCCAAGCTGGACTTCACGATCGAGCCGAAGACCTTGAAGCCGATCGCCTCGATGGCCGCGCTGCTGGCCAACGTGCCGATCTCGCGCCTGTTCGACGAGATGGTCAAGCTGCTGCAGACCGGCCACGCCCTGGCCAGTCTGGACAAGCTGCGGCGCCATCCGCTGCCCAAGGGCGTGTTCCCGATCCTCGACCTGGTGCTGGAGCAGACCTCGCGCGGCGACGGCAGCGACCGCTTCGTGCAGCTGGCGCTGGCCGACACCGATCGCCGGGTCGGCGAGAACCGCCCGGTCGCGCCGAGCTTCCTGCTGGCCTGCCTGCTGTGGCACGAGGTGCAGGCCCGCTGGACCCAGCTGCGCGGCCAGGGCGACGCGCCGCTGCCGGCGCTGCAGCAGGCCGTCGACGCGGTGTTCGAGGCGCGCATCGGCGACATCTCGGGTCGCGGCAAGCTCGGCACCGACATGCGCGAGATCTGGATGATGCAGCCGCGCTTCGAGCGCCGTTTCGGCAAGGGGCCGTATTCGCTGGTCGAACAGCCCCGCTACCGGGCCGGCTACGACTTCATGCGGCTGCGCGCCGATGCCGGCGAGTTGCCGGCGACGCTGGCCGAGTGGTGGGAGGACTTCGCGCTCGGCACCG
>CALJUI010000050.1 GCA_937975735.1 uncultured Rubrivivax sp. | reverse complement strand
CCGCGCCGGCAGTCGCCCCGAGCGCGCCGGCGCCCGAAGCGGCGGCCGCCGAAGTCGGTCACACGATCAAGTCGCCGATGGTCGGCACCTTCTACCGCTCGTCCAGTCCGGGCGGCAAGCCGATCGTCGACGTCGGCAGCCCGATCAAGGAAGGTGAGCCGGTCTGCATCATCGAGGCCATGAAGATCATGAACGAGATCGAAGCCGACTGCAGCGGCCGAGTCACGCGCATCCTGGTCGAGAACGGCCAGGCGGTCGAGTTCGGCCAGCCGCTGTTCGTCGTCGAGTGACATGTTCAAGAAGATCCTGATCGCCAATCGAGGCGACAGCGCCGCAGGCGCTGCGGCGAAGGGCGATCTCGCGCCAGCGAGGTCGGCCGTAGCCAGAACGCGATGCGTCGCGCGAAGCGCGCAGCGCGATTGAGCCGAGGCCTCATGTTTAAGAAGATCCTGATCGCCAACCGAGGCGAAATCGCGCTGCGCATCCAGCGGGCCTGCCGCGAGATGGGCATCCTGTCGGTCATCGTCTACTCCGAGGCCGACCGCGAGGCCAAGTACGTCAAGCTCGCCGACGAGGCCGTCTGCATCGGCCCGCCGGCCTCGGCGCAGAGCTACCTGAACATGCCGGCGATCATCGCCACCGCCGAGGTCACCGACGCCGAGGCCATTCATCCCGGCTACGGCTTCCTGTCGGAGAACGCGGACTTCGCCGAGCGCGTCGAGAAGAGCGGATTCACCTTCATCGGCCCGACGCCGGAGTCGATCCGGATCATGGGCGACAAGGTGTCGGCCAAGCAGGCGATGATCCGCGCCGGCGTGCCCTGCGTGCCCGGCTCGGAGGGCGCGCTGCCCGACGACCCGAAGGAGATCACGAAGCAAGCCCGCGCGATCGGCTACCCGGTCATCATCAAGGCCGCCGGCGGCGGTGGCGGCCGCGGCATGCGTGTCGTGCACACCGAGGCAGCGCTGCTCAACGCGGTGCAGATGACACGCACCGAGGCCGGTGCGGCCTTCGGCAATCCGGCCGTGTACATGGAGAAGTTCCTCGAGAACCCGCGTCACATCGAGATCCAGATCCTCGCCGACACCCACCGCAATGCGGTCTGGCTGGGCGAGCGCGATTGTTCGATGCAACGTCGGCACCAGAAGATCATCGAAGAGGCGCCCGCGCCAGGCATCGCCCGGCGGACGATCGAGAAGATCGGCGACCGCTGCGCGGCGGCGTGCAAGAAGATCGGCTACCGCGGCGCCGGCACCTTCGAGTTCCTGTTCGAGAACGGCGAGTTCTACTTCATCGAGATGAACACCCGCGTGCAGGTGGAGCACCCGGTGACCGAGATGGTCACCGGCGTGGACATCGTGCAGATGCAGATCCGCGTCGCCGCCGGCGAGAAGCTGCCGTTCACCCAGCGGGGCATCCAGATGCGCGGCCACGCGATCGAGTGCCGGGTGAACGCCGAGAACCCTTACAAGTTCACACCGTCGCCCGGGCGTGTGACGATGTGGCATCCGCCCGGCGGACCGGGCGTGCGGGTCGATTCACACATCTACACCAACTACATGGTGCCGCCAAACTACGACTCGATGGTCGGCAAGATCATCGTGCACGGCGACACGCGCGAACAGGCGCTGGCCCGGATGCGGACGGCGCTGCAGGAAACCGTCGTCGAGGGCATCCAGACCAACATCCCGCTGCACCGCGAGTTGATGGTCGACGCGAACTTCGTCGACGGCGGCACTAGCATCCACTACCTGGAGGGCTGGCTGCAGCAGCACCAGCGGTGAGGCGATGTTCGAACTCGTCCTGCGTGCGCCCCAGGCCCTGGTGGAGCCGCTGTCCGACGCGCTCGTCGACGAGTGGGGCGCGTTGTCGGTATCGGTCGAGGATGCCGACGCGGGCACCGACGACGAGAAGGCCCTGTTCGGCGAGCCCGGGATGCCACCACCGCCGGCCGGCTGGGCCCAATCGACCCTGCGGGCGCTGTTCGAAGAGGAATCGGCCGCCGGGACGGCAGCCACCCGGGTGCTGGCGCAGGACTGGACCTCCGGTGTGCAGTTGCAAAGCCTGGATGCGGTGCCCGATCAGGACTGGGTGCGGCTGACGCAATCGCAGTTCGCGCCGGTGGCGATCACGCCGACCTTCTGGATCGTGCCGAGCTGGCACGAGACGCCGGCGCAGGCTCGACGGGTGATCCGCCTCGACCCGGGGCAGGCGTTCGGGACCGGAACGCACCCGACGACCCGGATGTGCCTGCGCTGGATCGCCGCCGCCGAGTGCGGTGCCACCCTTCCCGCCCGCGTGCTCGACTACGGCTGCGGCTCGGGCATTCTGGCGATCGCCAGTGCATTGCACGGTGCACGGGAGGTGGACGCGGTCGACATCGATGCCGCAGCGATCGAGGCGACTCGATGCAACGCGCAGACCAACGGGGTGACGCTCCGCGCCGGAGCGCCCGACTCGGTTCGACCGCCCTACGACCTGGTCCTGGCGAACATCCTGGCCACCCCGCTGAAGCTGATGGCCCCCCTGCTCAGCGCCCAGCTGGCCCCCGGCGGCCGGCTGGTCCTTGCCGGCATCCTGGAGCGGCAGGCAGAGGAGCTGTCCGCCGCCTATGCCCACTGGCTTCGCCTCGAGATCCAGGACGCCGAAGATGGCTGGATCCTGATGACGGGCAGCAGCCCCGCGCACGTGTGAGTCTGGCCACGCGCTGCAGTGCCTGCGGCACGGTGTTTCGCGTCGTGCAGGATCAGCTGCGCGTGTCGGGCGGCTGGGTGCGCTGCGGTCGCTGCGCCGAGGTGTTCAATGCGATCGAGAGCCTCGTCGATCTGGAGATCGACCGCCCGACGAGCGACGACGTCGGCCCGCATGGCACCCGCGTGCTGGAGGACCTCGCCCGACTGAAGGCCCCCGCCGCGCCTCCGGCCGGCGCCGCGCCGCTGCCCGCGCCAGCGACGAGCCGAGCGCCCGCGAACGACGACGCGCCGCCGCGCACGGTCGAAGCGCGGTCCGAGCCCGCGTCGCCCGAGGCCGCCGATCGGACCGAGCCCAGCGAGGAAGCCCCGAGCCCGGCACTCGAAGCCGAAGTCGAACCCCTGCCCGCGCCTGCCGCACCCGAGCCTCGGCCACCGGTCGACCTTCGAGCCCGAATTCGTGCGGCGGGCAGTGCGCGCCGCGCGCTGGCGCCACCCCGGGGTGCGGCTGGGCCTGTCGATCGTCGGTCTCGTGCTGGCGAGTCTGATGGCGGCACAGGTTCTGCTCGCCTGGCACGATCTGGCCGCCGCGCGATGGTCGCGGCTCGGGCCGGTCGTCGAGCGCCTGTGCAGCTGGCAAGGTTGCGTCGTCGAACCTCCCCGGCGGATCGACGCGCTGATCGTCGACAGCAGCGGCCTGGCGCGCGCCGGCGCCGACGACCTGTACCGCTTGGCAGTCGTGATGCGAAACCTCGACGACGCGACCGCGCTGCGCCTGCCGTCGATCGAGCTCACCCTGACCGATGCCGCCGGGCAGGTGCTGTCACGTCGGGTGCTCGACCCGGGCAGTCTGGGGGCGGTCGGGAACCGCATCCCGGCGGGCGCCGACCTGCCGCTGTCGGCGCTACTGCGCATCGCCGGCGGCAGTCCTGCGGGCTATACGATCGAGCTCTTCTATCCCTGACCACCGGCCAACCCGAGGCCGCCGCCGGAGAATTCTCATGCCCGCCCTGATCTGCGGATCGCTCGCCTTCGACACCATCACGACCTTTCCGGGGCGCTTTGCGCAGCAGATCCTGCCCGAGCAGGTTCACATCCTGAACGTCTCCTTCCTGGTGCCAACGCTGCGCCGAGAGTTCGGTGGCTGCGCCGGCAACATCGCCTACAACCTGCGCCGGCTCGGCGGTGAACCGGTCGTGCTGGCGGCGCTGGGCGAAGACGGTAACGACTACCGCAGCCGCCTGCAAGGCATGGGCATCGATACCTCGCTGGTGCAAACGATGGCCGACCACTACACCGCACAGGCCATCATCATCACCGACGTCGACAACAACCAGATCACCGCCTTTCACCCCGGCGCAATGCAGCAGGCGCATCGGACCAGCGTGCCGCCGCGTGGAGACCTGAAGATCGCCATCGTCGCGCCCGACGGACGCGAGGCGATGCGAATGCATGCCCGCGAGCTCAGCGACGCCGGTGTTCCCTTCATCTTCGACCCTGGTCAGGGCCTGCCGATGTTCGACGGCAGCGAGCTCCTGGAGTTCATCGATCGCGCCACCTGGGTCGCCGTCAATGACTATGAGGGCCGCATGCTGTGCGAGCGGATCGGCATGAGCATGGATGCCTTGGCGCGGAAATGCCCGAACGGACTGATCGTCACGCTCGGCGGCGAAGGCTGCGAGGTCTGGATCGAGGGCGAGAAGGCGACCGTCGCGGCGGTACCCGCCGACGAGGTGGTCGATCCGACAGGCTGCGGCGATGCGTTCAGGGCCGCGCTCCTGTTCGGTCTCGAGCGAGGCTGGCCGCTGCGCCGATGCGCCGAGCTCGGCAATCGATTGGGGTCGATCAAGATCGCCAGCCGTGGCGGCCAGAATCACACTTGGGACAACGCGAGTCTCGGCGAGCTCAGCGCATAAAAAAAGCCCGGCGGCGCCGGGCTTGGTCTCATCGGTGGCGGATCCGGAACGACCCGCCCCGACGGTCAGGGCTTGTTCCCGGTCGGGAACGGCCATGCCGCTGCCGGGCTGAGCGCCGTCTTCGCCGCAGGGGCAGGGGCGGACGCAGGGGCAGGCTTCTTGGCGGCTTTCTTGGCAGCCGGCTTCTTCTTGGCAGCCGGCTTCTTCTTGGCAGCCGGCTTCTTCACCGCAGCCTTCTTCTTGGCGGCCGGCTTCTTCTTAGCAGCAGGCTTCTTCGCCGCAGCCTTCTTGGCAGCAGGCTTCTTCGCCGCAGCCTTCTTCTTAGCGGCCGGCTTCTTCTTAGCAGCCGGCCTCTTCGCCGCAGCCTTCTTGGCAGCAGGCTTCTTCGCCGCAGCCTTCTTGGCAGC
>CALJUI010000049.1 GCA_937975735.1 uncultured Rubrivivax sp. | reverse complement strand
CTGCTGGGGCCGTTGACCAACCCGGCCGGCGCCCGCCGCCAGCTCCTGGGCGTCGCTCAGCTGGCGCGTGCCGGCACCGCCGGGCGTGATGATCACCAGGAAGTCGCTCGCCGCGGCCAGCGCCGCGGGCGTCGGATGGAAGTCGTAGGGCAGTTCCTCGCGGGCATGGCGGGCCGTGTAGGCCACGCTCATCCCGAAGGCCAGCGCCCGCGTGGCGATCGCCTGGCCGATGCGCCCGATGCCGACCAGGCCCAGCCGCGCGCCGGACATCTTGCGCGCCAGCGGCATCGGGCCCTTCGCCCACGAGCCGTCGCGCACGTAGCGGTCGGCCGCCGGCAGCTGGCGCGCGGCGCACAGCATCAGGCCGATGGCCAGGTCGGCGACATCGTCGTTCAGCACGCCGGGCGTGTGCGTGACCATCACGCCGCGGGCCTTCGCGGCGGCGACGTCGACACCGTCATAGCCGACGCCCATCACCGAGATGATCTCCAGCGCCGGCAGCTGGCCGATCAACTCGGCGCCGACGCGCGATTCGCCGCTGGCCGCGATGCCGCGGATCTTCGGTGCCACCGCGGCCAGCGCCTTCGGGTCGGCCTGGTGCAGGCGGTCGTGCACGGTGAAGGCGGCGGCGAGCTGCGGTGCGAGCAGAGGCGAGGTCTTGGCGACGGCAAGGACGTGGATGTCGGACACGGCGCTTCCTAGGGTGACTACGGCTGCGGGTTCAATCGTCATACCATAGTATTTCAGGGGCATCCCGCGCTCCATCGGGAAAGCCAGCACACGATGTCCGACGCCCGCCGCAAGAAGCCCTCCGAACTGCGCAGCCAGGCTTGGTTCGGGCGCCAGGACCGCGACGGCTTCGCCTACCGCTCGTGGGTCAAGGGCAAGGGCGTGCCGCACGACCAGTTCGACGGTCGCCCGGTGATCGGCATCTGCAACACCTTCAGCGAGTTGACGCCGTGCAACTCGCACTTCAGAACGCTGGCCGAGCAGGTCAAGATCGGCGTCTACGAGGCGGGCGGCTTTCCGCTCGAGTTCCCGGTGATGTCGCTCGGCGAGTCGCTGCTGCGGCCGACGGCGATGCTCTACCGCAACCTCGCCAGCATGGACGTCGAGGAGAGCATCCGCGGCTATCCCGTGGACGGCGTCGTGCTGCTGATGGGCTGCGACAAGACGACCCCCAGCCTGCTGATGGGCGCGGCCAGCGTCGATCTGCCGACGATCGGTGTGTCCGGCGGCCCGATGCTGAGCGGCAAGTGGCGCGGCCGGGAACTCGGCTCGGGCACCGGTCTGTGGAGCATGAGCGAGCAGGTGCGCGCCGGCACGTTGACGCTCGCCGATTTCTTCGAGGCCGAGAGCTGCATGCACCGCAGCCACGGCCACTGCATGACGATGGGCACCGCCAGCACGATGGCCAGCATGGTCGAGGCGCTCGGCGTCGGGCTGCCCGGCAACGCCGCCTACCCCGCGGTCGACGGCCGCCGCAACGTGATCGCGCGCCAGGCCGGGCGGCGCATCGTCGAGATGGTGCACGAGGATCTGCTGCTGTCGAAGATCCTGACGCGCGCCGCGTTCGAAAACGCGATCAAGACGCTGGCGGCGATCGGCGGCAGCACCAATGCCGTGATCCACCTGATCGCGATCGCCGGGCGCATTGGCGTGCCGCTGTCGATCGACGACTTCGACCGCCTCGCCAGCGAACTGCCCTGCCTCGTGAACCTGCAGCCATCGGGCGAGCACCTGATGGAGGACTTCTGCTACGCCGGCGGCCTCCCGGCGGTGATGAAGGAGATCGCCGAACTGCTGCACCTCGACGCGCTCACCGCCAACGGCCGCTCGATCGGCGACAACATCGCCGAGGCACAGAACTTCGATCCGCGCGTCATCAAGACACGCGACGCGCCGTTCAAGGACAAGGCCGGCATCGCCGTCTTGCGCGGCAACCTCGCGCCGCGCGGTGCCGTCATCAAGCCGAGCGCGGCCACCCCGGCGCTGCTGACGCACACCGGCCGCGCCGTCGTCTTCGAGGACAGCGACGACTTCCATCGCCGCATCGACGACGATGCGCTCGACGTCGACGAGGACTGCGTTTTGGTGCTGAAGAACTGCGGCCCGAAGGGCTACCCCGGCATGGCCGAGGTCGGCAACATGCCGCTGCCGCCGAAGATCCTGAAGAAGGGCGTGACCGACATGGTGCGCATCAGCGACGCCCGCATGAGCGGCACCGCCTACGGCACCGTCGTGCTGCACACCGCGCCCGAGGCCGCCGCCGGCGGGCCGCTGGCCTTGGTGCGAAACGGCGATCGCATCACGCTCGACGTGCCGCAGCGCCGTCTGCACCTGCATGTCGACGACGCCGAGCTCGAGCGCCGCCGCGCGGCCTGGACGCCCCCCGAGCCGCCGCTGACGAGCGGCTACTGGAAGCTCTACATCGACCACGTGCTCCAGGCCGACGAAGGCGCCGACCTGGACTTCCTGCGCGGCCAGCGAGGCGCCTTCGTTCCCAAGGACAACCACTGACCATGACCACACCCAAGATCGCACTCGTCACCGGCGCCGGATCCGGCATCGGCCAGGGCTGCGCAACCGCGCTGCTGAAGGAGGGTTGGCGGGTGGTCTTCGTCGGCCGCCGCGCCGACGCGCTGGAGAAGGCCATCGCCGGCCATGCGAACGGCGCCGCGATGCCGACCGACGTGTCCGACCCCGCCGCCGTCGCGGCGCTGTTCGACGCGGTGCGCGAACGCTTCGGTCGGCTCGACCTGCTGTTCAACAACGCCGGCATCTCGCTGCCGCCGAAGACGCCCGACGAGCTCAGCACGGTGGAGTGGGAGTCGGCCGTCGCCGTCAACCTCAATGGCGCCTTCCACTGCCTGTCGCACGCCTTCCGGCTGATGCGTCGGCAGCAGCCGATGGGCGGGCGAATCATCAACAACGGCTCGATCTCGGCGCACGCGCCGCGGCCGGGCTCGATCGCCTACACCGCGACCAAGCACGCGATCACCGGATTGACCAAGACGGCGGCGCTCGACGGACGGCCCTTCGACATCGCGGTCGGGCAGATCGACATCGGCAACGTCGCGAGCGACATGACCGCGCGCATGGCCAAGGGCGTGCCGCAGGCCGACGGCAGCGTGCGGCCCGAGGACCGCATGGACCTCTCGGCGGTGGTCGACACCTTCATGGCGATGGCCCGCCTGCCGCTCACGGCCAACGTGCTGTTCACGACCGTGATGGCGACGAAGATGCCCTTCGTCGGCCGGGGCTGAGATGGGTGCCCGCTCCGTCGTCGCCGGCCAGGGCATCGGTGACCGGGCGCGCCGACGCTCTTGCGAGGACCCCGCATGAAACTGCTGCGACACGGCCCGAAGGGCGAGGAAAGACCCGCCCTGCTCGACGCCGGCGGCCGGCTTCGCGACCTGGGCGTGCTGCTGCCCGACATCACTCCGGCCACGCTGTCGCCCGCCGGCCTGGCGGCGCTGCGCGCGATCGACCCCGCCATGCTGCCGGCGGTCAAGCCCGGCACCTTGGCCGTGCCCTGGACCGGCATGAGCAAGTTCGTCGCGATCGGCCTGAACTACGCCGACCACGCTGCCGAGGCGGGCATGCCGATCCCGAAGGAGCCGATCGTCTTCATGAAGACGCTCGACTGCGCCGTCGGCTGTCACCACGACGTGGTGCTGCCCAAGGGCTCGGTCAAGGCCGACTGGGAGGTCGAGCTCGGCGTCGTCATCGGCACGCGGGCGCGCTACGTCTCCGTGGCCAAGGCGCTCGACCACGTCGCCGGCTACTGCGTCGTCAACGACGTGTCCGAGCGCGAGTACCAGCTCGAGCGCGGGGGCCAGTGGGACAAGGGCAAGGGCTGCGACACCTTCGGCCCGATCGGACCCTGGCTGGTCACCGCCGACGAGGTCGGCGACCCGCAGCAGCTCGGGCTCTGGCTGTCGGTCAACGGCAAGCGGTTCCAGACCGGCAACACGAGGACGATGATCTTCGGCGTCGCCCAGATCGTCGCCTACCTCAGCCGATTCATGACGCTGAACCCCGGCGACCTGATCACGACCGGCACGCCGCCGGGCGTCGGCATGGGCGTCAAGCCCGAGCCGGTCTTCCTCAAGCCCGGTGCCGTGATGCGGCTCGGCATCGACACGCTCGGCGAGCAGAAGCAGACGGTCCATGCCTGGGACCCGAAGCGCATCGATGCCTGAGGGGCAGCCCGGCACAATGCCGGGGCGATGCTGCTGGCGATCCTGACCGACCTCCACGCCAACCGCGAGTCCGTCGCGGCGGTGCTCGCGCACGCACGCGCGGCCGGGGCGCGGCAGTTCGCCTTCGTCGGCGACCTCGTGGGCTACGGCGCCGACCCCGACTGGGTCGTCGATCAGGTCCGTGCGCTGGCCGATGCCGGCGCCATCGTCGTGCAGGGCAACCACGACGAGGCGGTCGCACGCGGCTCGGACCCGGGCATGCATCCCGACGCGCGTTACGTCGTCGACTGGACCCGCGAGCGGCTGTCCGCCGAACAGCTGGACTTCCTCGCCGGCCTGCCGCTGACCGTGGAGCGTGACGGCCGGCTCTTCGTGCACGCGAACGCCTGGGCGCCCGCCGAGTGGGGCTACGTGCAGACCCGCGCCGACGCGGTGCGCAGCCTCAACGCGACGGACTGCGGCCATACCTTCTGCGGTCACATGCACGACCCGCGCCTGTACCACCTGTCGGCCACCGGCAAGGCCGGCGAGTTCGTGCCCGAACCCGGCGTGCCGATCCCGGTGCCGGCGCACCGGCGCTGGCTGATCATCCCGGGCTCCGCCGGCCAGCCGCGCGACGGCAACCCGGCGGCCTGCTACGCCCTGGTCGACACCGACGCCGACACGGTCGTCTACCACCGCGTGCCCTACGACGTCGACACCGCCGGCGCCAAGATCCGCGCCGCGGCGCTGCCGCAGCGGCTGGCGGCGCGTCTGGAGGAAGGCCAGTGAGCGGCGACGACGAGCCGGCGGTCGGCACCGAGATCGACGGCTTCCGGCTCGACGCCTTCCTGCACCGTGGCGGCATGGCCGACCTCTGGCGCACCAGCCGCGTCGGCCCGGCGCCCGACGGGGAGCCGCCGCTGGTGCTCAAGCGGCCGCGCGTGCGCGCCGGCGACGAGCCGGCGGGCATCGTCGACTACGAGGACGAGTCGATGATCCTGCCGATGCTGTCCGGCCCGCACGTGCCGGCCTTCGTCGCCAAGGGCGACTTCACGCGCCAGCCGTATCTGGTGATGGAGTGCATTCCGGGCGAGTCGCTGCGCGCTCGGCTCGCCGACGCGCCGTTGCCGCCCGAAGAGGTGGCCGACACCGGGCGGCGCATCGCCATCGCGCTGCACGAGCTGCACCGCCAGCACGTCGTGCACCTCGACCTGAAGCCGAGCAACGTGATGTTCCGGCCCGACGGCCGCGCGGTGCTCGTCGACTTCGGCCTGTCGCGCCACGACCACCTGCCCGACCTGCTCGACGAGGAGCTCACGGTGCCGGTCGGCACCGGCCCCTACATGTCCCCGGAGCAGCTGCAGTTCGTCCGCAAGGACCCGCGCAGCGACCTGTTCGCGCTCGGCGTGCTGCTGTATTTCCTGGCCACCGGGGAGCGGCCCTTCGGCGCGCCGACCACGGTGCGCGGGCTCCGCCGGCGTCTCTATGTCGACCCGACGCCGCCGCGCGCGCTGGTGCCGACCCTGCCGCCGTGGTTGCAGGAAGTGATCCTGCGTTGCCTGTCGGTCAACCCGGACGATCGCCACCAGACCGCGGCGCAGCTCGCCCAGGATCTCGGCGACCCGACGCAGGTGGCACTGACCGAGCGCGCCTAGCGGACGCAGCGCGCGCCGGCGCACGAGCGTGCGGCGCGCTGGTGGCAGTCGCTGAAGCGGCCGCCCCCGGCACGCAGCGCCGGCGCGCAGCTGCTTCGCAGCCCGATGATCGTCACCGCAATCGACATCGAAGGCGCGACGCCCGAGCTGCTGCATGCGCTGCGCGAGCAGGCGCGGCGGCTGCTGAGCACCGAGCCGGGCGCCCGCCTGGCGGTGATGAGCGTGCTGCGCGCCGGGCGCGTGGCGGTCGACCGGCCGGCCGATGCCGAAGGCCGCAGCCGCCACGTGCAGCAGCTGGTGGCGCTGAAGCACTGGGTGCGACCGATCCGCAAGGCGCTGCAGGTCGACGAGGACCGCGTGACCTGCCACGTGATCGAGGCGCCGGACCCGGCGCTGGCCATCGTCGACTTCGCGCGCCGCTGCCAGGCCGACCACATCGTGATGGGCGCGCGCGCGAGCTCGGCGCTGCGGCGCTACCTGGGCAGCGTGTCGTCGCAGGTCGTGGCGATCGCGCCGTGCAGCGTCACGGTGGTGCGCAGCCCGCCGTTCAGCGACGGAACGGACGCACCGCCGTGACCTCGATCTCGACCTTGGCACGGTCCTCGACCAGCGCCGCGACCTGCACCGCCGACATGGCCACCGTGTAGCTGCCGATCAGCTCTCGGTAGGCGGCCCCGATCTCCTTCGCGCGGGCCAGGTACTCTCGCTTGTCGACCAGGTACCAGGTCATGCGCACGATGTGCTCGGGGCGGGCATCGGCCTCGGCGAGCAGCGCGGCGACGTTGGCCAGCGCCTGCCTTACCTGCGCGACGAGGTCGTCGCTGTCGAACTCGCAGCGCGCGTTCCAGCCGATCTGCCCGGCCAGGAAGATGGTTTCGCCCTGAGCGACGACGCCGTTCGCGTACCCGCGCGGGGCCTTCCAGTCGGCCGGCTGCAGGGTCTTCATCAGGCGAGCTCCTCCACGTAGGGCGCCATCGCGCGGCGCAGGTCGTCGGGGATCGGCTGCGGGCGGTGCGTCTCCAGCGAGGTGCAGACGAGCACCTGGCGCGCGCGCATCCGCAACTCGTCGCCGCAGCGGAACTCGACGTGCAGGTCGATCGAGCTGCGGCCGAGCTTGCGGATGGCCAGGTGCTGCGTCAGCCGATCGCCGTGACGGCTGATCGCGGTGAAGTCGACCTCCAGCCGCACGGTCGGCAGGCCGGTGCGACGGCGCCCGATCAGTTCCGCGTACGGCACGCCGAGCGCCTGGTCGAACCACTTCTCCGACAGCGTGTTGAGCATCACCAGGTACTGCGGGAAGAAGACGATACCGGCCGGGTCGCAGTCGGCGAAGCGCACCATGACATGGTCGTCGAAGGTCACTGGGCAACCTCCGTGCTTCGCACTGCGGTGCGAGCCCCCTTTGGAACGGCCGCGCGGGGGCTCATGCGCGGAGCTTGAAGCGCTGCAGCTTGCCGGTCTCGGTGCGCGGCAGGCTGTCGCGGAACTCGACCGCACGCGGGTACTTGTAGGGCGCGATCGACTGCTTCACGTGGTCCTGCAGCGCCTTGACCATCGCCGCATCGCCGTGGTGGCCGGGCTTGAGCACCACCACCGCCTTGACGAGCTGGCCGCGCTGCTCGTCGGGCACGCCGACCACGCCGCATTCGGCCACCGCCGGGTGCGACAGCAGCGCGTCCTCGACCTCGGGGCCGGCGATGTTGTAGCCGCCGGAGACGATCATGTCGTCGGTGCGCGCCTGGTAGACGAACTGGCCGTCCGCCGGGTCGACCAGGTAGGCGTCGCCGGTCAGGTTCCAGCCGTGCTGCACGTAGTCGCGCTGGCGGTCGTCGGCCAGGTACTTGCAGCCGGTCGGGCCCTTCACCGCGAGCCGGCCGACCGTGCCCGGCTCCACCGGCCGGCCGTCGTCGTCGAGCACCGCGGCGACGTAACCCGGCACCGGCAGCCCGGTGGCGCCGCCGCGGGCGTGTTCCTCGTCGGCCGAGATGAAGATGTGGAACATCTCGGTCGAGCCGATGCCGTCGATGATCTGGATGCCGGTCGCGTCCTTCCAGAGCTGGCGCGTCGCGGCCGGCAGCGCCTCGCCGGCCGACACGCACTTGCGCAGCGTCGAGATCGCATGCTGCCCGACCAGCGGCGCCATCGCGCGGTACGAGGTCGGCGCGGTCACGCAGACCGTCGCACCGTAGCGCGCGATCGTCGGCAGCAGCAGGTCCGGCGAGGCCTTCTCGATCAGCACCGTGCTCGCGCCGATCGCCAGCGGGAACAGCAGCAGACCGCCGAGGCCGAAGGTGAAGGCCAGTGGCGGGCTGCCGATGAAGACGTCGTCCCTGGTCGCGCGCAGCACGTGCGGCGGCCAGCACCGGCAGGCGGCGATCAGGTCGCGGTGGAAATGCATCGTGCCCTTGGGCACGCCGGTCGTTCCCGAGGTGAAGGCCATCAGGCAGACGTCGTCGGCGGCGGTGTCGACGGGCGCGAAGGTCTTCGGCTTGTCGGCCATCAGCGCCTCGAGCGAGCCGGCGGCACCGTCGGCATTGAAGCGCAGATGGCGGGTCAGCGTCGGGCATTTCGGCAGCGCCTCGTCGAAGGCCTCGGCCAGCCGCGCGTCGCACAGCGCATGGCTGATCTGCGCCTTGTCGGCGATCACCGACAGCTCGCGCGCGCGCAGCAGCGGCATCGTGCCGACAGCGATGCCGCCGGCCTTGATGACGGCCAGGAAGCAGGCCGCGAGCATCGGCGAGTTGGCGCCGCGCAGCAGCACGCGGTTGCCCGGCACCAGGCCGATGTCGCGCACCAGCACGTGGGCGATGCGGTTCACGCGCGTCTGCAGCTCGGCGTAGGTCCAGCGGAGGCCCTCGCCCTGCACGCACAGGCGATCGCCGTGACCGTCGGCGACCTGGCGGTCGAGCAGCTCGGCGGCGGCGTTCAGCCGCTCGGGCAACTGCAGGTCCGGGCCGTCGAACAGGAACTCGGGCAGGTCGGCCGCGGCGGGCAGGTGGTCGCGGGCGAAAGTGTCGGTGTGGGCGCTGCGGTGCATGGCATGCCGTGGTGGGGACCCGATGCGAGGCATTGTGGTGGAAATACTTTAGTTGTCAACTATCTCGGCGCTGCCTATGATCCGCCGATGCCGAGCTGGAGCGCACCCGCCTTCGACCTGTGGGACATCTCGCCCGCGGTGCACGAGGGCTCGCCGGTGTTCCCCGGCGACACGCCGTTCAAGCGCGAGTGGGTCAGCACGATCGCACCGGGCAACCCGGTCAACGTGAGCGCGCTGCGGCTGTCGCCGCACGTCGGCGCGCACGCCGACGCGCCGCTGCACTACGACCCGGACGGCGCGGCGATCGGCGAGGTGTCTCTCGACCCCTACCTCGGCCCCTGCCGCGTGGTCCACGCGACCGACTGCGGCGGCCTCGTGCAGTGGTCGCACGTCGCGCACGCGACGCAGGACCTGCCGCCGCGGGTGCTCGTGCGCACCTATACGACGCACCCCGGCGACCGCTGGGATCCCGGCCTCGCCGCGTTCGCCGCCGACACCGTCGAGCGGCTGGCCGACATCGGCGTCGTGCTGATCGGCATCGACACCGCGAGCATCGACCCCGCCGACAGCAAGACGCTGCCCAGCCACCAGGTGATCCGCCGCCGCGGCCTGCGCGTGCTCGAGAACCTCGTGCTCGACGAGGTGCCCGAGGGCGACTACGAGCTGATCGCCCTGCCCCTGAAACTGACCACCGCCGACGCCAGCCCGGTGCGCGCGGTGCTGCGAAGGAATCGATGAAGACCCGCGACGACGCGCTGGCGCTGGACGCCGCCGACCCGCTGGCGCCGCTGCGCGCGCAGTTCGTGCTGCCCGAGGGCCTGATCTACCTCGACGGCAACTCGCTCGGCGTGCTGCCGAAGGCGACCGCGGCGCGCGTGGCCGCGGTGGTCGAATCCGAGTGGGGCCAGGACCTGATCCGCAGCTGGAACAGCGCCGGCTGGATCGACCTGCCGCTGCGCGTGGGCGACAAGATCGCGCGCCTGGTCGGTGCGGCGCCGGGCGAGCTGGTCGTCGCCGACTCGACTTCGGTGAATCTCTTCAAGGTGCTGAGCGCGGCACTGGCGATCGTCAGGGCCGATGCGCCGCAGCGCAAGGTGATCCTGTCCGAGCGCAGCAACTTCCCGACCGACCTGTACATCGCCGAGTCGCTGGCGCAGGCGCACGGCGCCGCGCTGGTGCTGGTCGACGAGCCCGATCGGATCGCCGCGCAGCTCGGCCCCGACACCGCTGTGCTGATGCTCACGCAGGTCAACTACCGCACCGGCCACCTGCACGACATGGCCGCGCTGAACAAGGCGGCGCATGCGGCCGGCGCGCTCGCCGTCTGGGACCTGGCGCACTCGGCCGGCGCGCTGCCGGTGGACCTGAACGGCGCCATGGCCGACTTCGCGGTCGGCTGTGGCTACAAGTACCTGAACGGTGGCCCCGGCGCGCCCGCCTTCGTCTGGGCCCATCCGCGCCACGCCGAGCGCTTCTGGCAGCCGCTGTCGGGCTGGATGGGCCACGCCGCGCCCTTCGAGTTCACGCCGGGCTACCGGCCGGCGCCCGGCATCGGCCGCTACCTGTGCGGCACGCCGCCGGTGCTGTCGCTGGCCGCGCTGGAGTGCGGCGTCGAAACCGTCCTGGCCGCCGAGGCGCTGGGCGGCATGCCGGCGCTGCGCGCGAAGTCGCTGGCGCTGTCGCGGGCCTTCGCCGGGCTCGTCGAGGCCCGCTGCCCCGGCCACGGATTGAGCCTGGTGTCGCCGCGCGACGATGATCGCCGCGGCAGCCAGGTCTGCCTGGCCCACCCCGAAATCGCCTATCCGGTCGTTCAGGCGCTGATCGACCGCGGCGTGATCGGCGACTTCCGAGCGCCGGACGTGCTGCGCTTCGGCTTCACGCCGCTGTACACGCGCTTCGTCGACGTCTGGGATGCGGTCGATCACCTCGTGCAGGTGCTGAACCGGGGCGAGTGGCGCGATCCGCGCTTCAACCTCAAGGCAGCAGTCACATGATCACCGGGCACCACGACGCCAAGCTCGACTTCAGCGCCGACATGAGCTACGGCGACTACCTGCACCTCGACCAGGTGCTGAGTGCGCAGCACCCGCTGTCGCCGGACCACAACGAGATGCTGTTCATCGTGCAGCACCAGACCTCCGAGCTCTGGATGAAGCTGATGCTGCACGAGCTCGGCGCCGCGGTGCGCTGCATCGCCGACGACGACCTCGGCTCGGCCTTCAAGATGCTGGCCCGCGTCTCGAAGATCATGGAGCAGCTGGTGCACGCCTGGGACGTGCTGGCGACGATGACGCCGCCCGAGTACAGCGCGATCCGCCCCTACCTCGCGCAGAGCAGCGGCTTCCAGAGCTGGCAGTACCGCTGCATCGAGTTCATGCTCGGCAACAAGAACGCCGCGATGCTCAAGCCGCACGCACACAGCCCCGAACGGCTGGCCCAGGTGGAGGCCGCCTGGCGCGCACCGTCGCTGTACGACGAGTCGCTGCGCCTACTGGCGCGGCGTGGACTGCCGGTGCCGGCGAGCCACCTCGAGCGCGACTGGACGCTGCCGTACGAGGCCAGCGATGCCGTCGAGCAGGCCTGGCTGGTCGCTTACCGTGAACCGAAGACGCACTGGGACCTGTACCAGCTCGGCGAGGAGCTGACCGACCTCGAGGACGCGTTCCGGCTCTGGCGCTTCCGCCACGTCACGACGGTCGAGCGCATCATCGGCTTCAAGCGCGGCACCGGCGGCACCAGCGGCGTCGGCTACCTGCGCAAGATGCTCGACGTCGTGCTGTTCCCCGAGATCTGGAAGCTGCGCACCGACCTCTGAGCGTCAACCCATCCGCTGCAACGCCTGTTCGAGCGTCGCCACCGTCCGCTCCGGATGCATCAGCTTGTCGAGGCCGAACAGGCCGATGCGGAAGCTGGAGAAGCCTTCGGGCTCGTCGCAGGCCAGCGGCACGCCGGCAGCGACCTGAAGGCCCTGCGCGGCAAACGCACGGGTGCTCTGCCACTCGGGGTCGTCGGTGTAGCTGACGATCACGCAGGGTGCCTGGAATCCCGGCGCGGCGACGCTCGGGACATCGCGCGCGGCGAGCAGCCGACGCACCTGTTCGCCGATCTGCTGCTGTGCGGCCTTGGCCCGGTCCAGCCCGAAGGCCATCGTTTCCTTCACGCGGTCGCGCAGCACTGCCAGGCTGTCGGTCGGCAGCGTGGCGTGGTAGGCATGGCCGCCCTTCTCGTAAGCCTGCATGATCTGCAGCCAGCGGCGCAGGTCGAGCGAGAAGCTGGTGCTGGTCGTCGACTCGATGCGCGCGAGCGCCCGTTCGCCGAGCAGCACCAGGCCGCAGCACGGCGGCGCGCTCCAGCCCTTCTGCGGCGCGCTGATCAGGATGTCGACGCCGGTCCCCGCCATGTCCACCCACATCGCGCCCGAAGCGATGCAGTCGAGCACGAAGAGGCCGCCGACCTCGTGCACCGCGGCGCCGACCGCGCGGAGGTAGTCATCGGGCAGCATCATGCCGGCCGAGGTCTCGACATGCGGCGCGAACACCAGTGCCGGCCGCTCGCGGCGGATCGCCGCGGTGACCTCGTCGATCGGCGCCGGCGCGAAGGGCGATCGCGGCCCTTCGGCCGTCATGCGCGCCTTCACGACGGTGACGCCGGAGGCCACCGCGCCCATCTCGAAGATCTGCGACCAGCGGTAGCTGAACCAGCCGTTGCGGATCACCAGCACCGGCTGGCCCGAGGCGAACTGCCGGGCCACCGCCTCCATGCCGACGCTGCCGCTGCCGGGCACGATGGCCAGCGCCTGCGCGCGGTAGACCGAGCGAAGGTCGGCCGACA
This sequence comes from uncultured Rubrivivax sp., assembly GCA_937975735.1. Taxonomy (GTDB): domain Bacteria; phylum Pseudomonadota; class Gammaproteobacteria; order Burkholderiales; family Burkholderiaceae_C; genus Rubrivivax. The sequence goes on along the minus strand of CALJUI010000049.1, from coordinate 7,756 downwards.
GGTCGCGCATGACCTGCTGGAAGCGCTTGGACATGTGGTTCAGTGCACGGTCGGTGTAGACGACCGAGTACTCGAGCAGGCCGTCGGGATCGACGTCGGGCAGCAGGCCGGGCATGCAGGGCTCCAGGATGGGAATCGCGGCCAGCTTATCAGCCGGCGGCGTCGTAGGCGGCTCGGATCCAGCCGATCATCGTGGCATCGATCTCGCCGGCATCGCCGAAGCGCACCTTGTACTGGCACATGCCGCCGGGCGGCACCGGCTTGAGGCGCGGGTCCTCCGCCAGGCCCTTCACGTTCAGGCCGAGCTCGAGCAGGTCCTTGGTCGCCGGGCCGAGCATCGCGAACTGCTTCTTGCGGCGCAGGCTCACGTAGCCCTTCTTCGGCGCCACCTCGTGCGAGCCGATCCTGGCGACGGCCTTCATCACCTTGTCGTGCAGCGGCCGCAGCGGCGCCTTGGCCCCGGTGTAGATCGTGTCCAGCGGGTCGGCGTCGGCCGAAGCCGGCGGCGCCGCCTTGGCCAGGTGGGCCAGCGTGTTCGCGTCACCGTATCCGAGCGAGAGCTTGTCCATCAGCATCGCGCGGACCTCGCCGTGCTTGGACAGGCCGCTGGTCCGGACCAGTTCGGTCAGCTCGGCCAGCGACCGGCCGGTCTTGGCCTCGATGTTGCGGATCTGCGTCTGCAGGGCGGCGGCAGGGTCGGTCATGGTCGGTTCTCCTGGTCACGGTGCTTACCCGAGCATCCGATGTCCGGCCGCCCCCGCCAAGCCGGGCCCACCCTAGAATCGTGCATGGACTCCCGGCTCAACCAGCACCGCCTGCGCGTCCAGCGCGTGCAGGACGAACTCGCCGCCCGCCAGCTGCAGGCACTGCTCGTGCCGTCGAGCGACCCGCACCTGAGCGAATACCTGCCCGAGCGCTGGCAGGGGCGCGAGTGGTTGTCGGGCTTCACCGGCTCGATGGGCACCTTGGCGATCACGACCGACCGCGCCGCGCTGTTCGCCGACAGCCGCTACTGGGTCCAGGCGGAGGCGGAGCTTCAGGGTTCGGGGATCGAGCTCGTGCGCATCCAGACCGGCGCATCGGCGCAACACGTCGACTGGCTCGCCGACGCGGTGCCGCGCGGCGGCGTTGTCGCGGTCGACGGCCAGGTGCTCGGCCTGGCGGCCGCGCAGGCGATGCGGCGCCGGCTCGACGCCGCCGGGGTGCAGATGCGCACCGACCTCGACCTGCTCGATGCCACCTGGCCCGACCGACCGGCGCTGCCGGCCGAGCGCATCTACGAGCACCTGGCGCCATACGCCCCGGCCGGCCGCGGCGAGAAGCTGGCCGACGTGCGCGCGGCGATGGCCGAGGCCGGCGCGACCCACCACTTCGTCTCGACCGTCGACGACGTCGCCTGGATCAGCAATCTGCGCGGCAGCGACGTGCCCTACAACCCGGTCTTCCTCGCGCACCTGCTGATCGCGCCGGACCGCGTTACGCGGGTTGTCGGTCAGGGTAAGATCAGCGCGAAACTGGCCCAACGGCTGGCCGCAGACGGCGTTCGGCCCGCGGGCGAAGAGGGCGCCGGCGGCGCGCTGCCGGCGCTGCCCGGCGACGCCACGCTGCTGGTCGACCCTAAGCGCATCACCCTCGGGCTGCGCGAACGGGTCGCCAACGGCGTCAAGGTGGTCGAGGCGATCAATCCGAGCACGCTGCTGAAGAGCCGAAAGAGCGCCGCCGAGGCGGCGCACGTGCGCGAGGCGATGGCCGAGGACGGCGCCGCGATGTGCGAGTTCTACGCCTGGTTCGAGCGTGCGCTCGGCCGGGAGCGCATCACCGAACTGACGATCGACCAGCAACTGTCGGCCGCCCGCGCGCGCCGGGCCGGCTTCGTCGGGTTGAGTTTCCCGGTGATCGCCGGCTTCAACGCCAACGGCGCGATGCCGCACTACCGCGCCAGCCCCGAGTCGCACGCGGTCATCGAGGGCGACGGCCTGCTGCTGATCGACTCCGGGGGACAGTATCTGGGTGGCACCACCGACGTCACGCGCGTCTGGCCGGTGGGCCGGGTCAGTGCGGCGATGAAGCGCGACTACACGCTCGTGCTCAAGGGCACCATCGGCCTGTCGCGCACGCGCTTCCCGCGTGGCACGCTGAGCCCGATGCTCGACGCGATAGCCCGCGCGCCACTGTGGGCGCACGGTCTGGACTTCGGCCACGGCACAGGACACGACGTCGGTTACTTCCTGAACGTGCACGAAGGACCGCAGAGCATCAGCAAGGCGATCCCCGATCCGGCGATGGCCATGCAGCCCGGCATGATCACGTCGATCGAGCCGGGCCTGTACCGCGCCGGCCAATGGGGCATCCGCATCGAGAACCTGGTGCTCAACGTGACGGCGACGAGCGACGAGGGCGACGCCTTCGGCGAGTTCCTCGAGTTCGAGACGCTGACCCTGTGCCCGATCGACACGCGCTGCATCGAGCGTTCGCTGCTGCGCGACGACGAGCTCGACTGGCTCAACCGCTACCACGCACGGGTCCGCGCCGCGCTGGCGCCGCGCGTCGGCGGCGACGCGCTCGCCTGGCTCGAGGCGCGCACCGAGCCGATCTGACCGCCGGCTGCCCGTCGCGGCCAGGCGCCACTCGTCGCACGACTTCGCGCATTCGTCGCAACCGGGTGGCCGGGCCGGGGCGCGGTCCCTAGAGTTCGAATCAACGCAGCATCGCTGCCCGATTCGACGAAGGAACCGCACCATGTACGACAGCCTGATCGCCCGCATCTCCGCCTTCGGCCTGGCCGGCATCGTCAGCCTGTCGATCCTCGCCGGCATCCAGGGCCTGGCCAGCCGCGAGAACACCGCGCCGGCGCTGGCCCGGCTGCAGCAGAACTCGCAGCCGCTGGTGCTGGCCGCCAGCGCGGCGCAGGCCGAGCGCCTCTGAAGGCCGGCCGCCGCCGCGCGCGGATGGCATCATCCGCCGCATGCAAAGCGGCCTGCGTCTGGGCATCGATCTCGGCGGCACCAAGATCGAGGCGGTCGTGCTCGACGGCGATGGCGCGGAGCGCTGGCGCCGCCGGGTGCCGACGCCGGCCGGCGACTATGCCGCGACGATCGACACCATCGTGGCCCTGCACCGCGACGCCGTCGCCCTCGCCGGCGGCCTGCCGCTGCCGGTAGGCATCGGCAGCCCCGGCAGCCTGGCTGCCGACGGCCGGCTGAAGAACGCCAACTCCACCTGCCTGAACGGCCAGCCGCTGCTGCGCGACCTGGTCGCGGCGCTGGGCCAGCCGGTGCGGCTGGCAAACGATGCGAATTGCCTCGCGCTGTCCGAAGCCACCGACGGCGCGGGCGCCGGCGCCGACGTGGTCTTCGCGGTGATCCTGGGCACCGGCGTCGGCGCCGGCATCACCGTCGACGGGCGCGTGCTGAACGGCCCGAACGGCCTCGCCGGGGAATGGGGGCACAACCCGCTGCCCTGGGCCGAACCCGACCAGGACCCCGCGCCGGACTGCTACTGCGGCCGCCGCGGCTGCATCGAAACCCTGCTCAGCGGCCCGGGTCTGGCCGCCGACCACCAGCGCCGGCACGGCGGCCCCCCGCAAAGTGCGGCTGCAATCGAGCACGCCGCGCTCGCGGGCGATGCCGATGCGCAAGCCACGCTGGACCGCCACGCCGATCGGCTGGCGCGGGCGTTGGCCGGCGTCATCAATCTGCTCGACCCCGACGTGATCGTGCTCGCCGGCGGCCTGTCGCGGATGGGCCACCTGGTCCGCGAGCTGCCGCAGCGCTGGACGCGCTGGGTGTTCTGCGGCGGTCATGCCGAGCCGGTACGCACCCGGCTCGTCGCCGCGCATCACGGCGACGCGTCGGGCGTGCGGGGCGCGGCGCGGTTGTGGGATCTCGGCTGAGCCGCCGCGAGGCCGCTCAGCTCTCGCCGGAACCGGTGCCGCCCGGGCCGCGCCGGGTCGGGCCGGCCTTGGCCATCATGCCGAGGCGGGCGACGAAGACCGGGAACGACTCGTGCGCCCACTGCCCGAATCGCCTGCCGAGCGTGGCGAAGGTCTCCCGCTCGGCCGCGCGTTCGGCCTCCAGCGCGCGCAGCCGCGACTCGGCCGCCTCGGCGCGCAGGGTCAGGACGACGACCTGCCGCGCCAGCTGGCGACTCAGGCGGCTCGGCGCCTCGAGTTCCTTCGGCGGCGCGACCGGTGCGCTCAACTGCACCGCCGGCGCCGCGGCGGCGTCCTCGGGCGGGCGCGGCGGCGGGGTCAACCCGCGGACGACGCTGTCGAGTTGTGCGCGCACGGTCGCGACGTGGCTGGCGCGCTCATCCGGCGCCACCGGCTTGCTCAGCAGTTCCTCGACCTGGTCGAGATTGATGTCGATCGCGTCGATGCCGTCCGACCAGCGCGAGACGTAGCGCTGCGACTCGTAGTCCTTGAGCGCGCTGTCCGGGATCGGCAGGATGTTGTCGAGCACCGGCACGGCGCGACCCGTCGCTTCGCCGTCGAGCGGCGCGACGCCGGCGCCTTCGCGGCCGGTCCGCAGCGGTGGGGGCACCTGGGCCATGGTCGAGAGGGAGGTCGCAGAACCCGAATTCTGGGTCTTCCGGGTCCGCCGCGAATCGGCGCCCGCGCCCAACAGACGCAAGCAGATGTTACCGCCGAGTCGGGCTACATCTGCTTGAACAGGTGCAGGTAGCTGCGGCTGACCGGCAGCCGCTCGCTGTGGCGGTGCAGGTGGAGTTCGGCCGTCTCGTTGCTGCCGCGGACCACCTGCGACACCTCGCGCAGGTTGACGATCACCGAGCGATGGACCTGGGCGAAGACCTGCGGATCGAGTTCGTCGGCCAGTTCGCGGATCGACTTGCGGATCACCGCCTCGCCACCGTCCCAGACCACGAGCGTGTACTTCTCGTCGGACCGCAGGTAGTGCACCTGATCGACCGGGATCAGCCGCACCTGGTTGCCGGCGGACGCGCGGATCCACTGCAGATGCGACGCCGGCGACGTCGACCGGCGCAGCGCCTGCGTCAGCCGCTCGAGCATGGGCTCGATCGCCACCGGTTCGGCGCTCGACGCCAGCCTCTCCTGCAGTCGCGCCACGGTCTCGCGCAGCCGGTTCTCGTCGAAGGGCTTGACCAGGTAGTCGAGCGCGCCGTGCTCGAAGGCCTGCACCGCGTAATGCTCGAAGGCGGTCACGAAGACGATCTGCGCGCGCCGGCCGATGGTGCGCGCCGCTTCGATGCCGGTCTGCCCCGGCATCTGCACGTCCAGGAATGCGATCTCCGGCCGATGCTGCTCGAACAGCTCGATCGCCTCGCGGCCGTTGCGCGCCTGGGCGACGATCTGCAGCGCCGGCCAGGCCCGGCCGAGGTGGGTCGCCAGCCGCTCGCGCAGCAGCGGCTCGTCGTCGGCGATCAGCGCGCGAGGTGCGGTCATCGCGATCCGGCCGGAATCAAGATCTCCGCGCGCAGGCCGCGCGGCGACTGATCCGACAAGCGCAACTCGGCGCCGGCACCAAAGAAGGCCTTCAGACGCGCACGCAGGTTGTTCAGCCCGGTGCCCGGCTGCGCGTCCGGCGCCATGCCGACGCCGGTGTCGCCGACCCATAGCCGCAGGCCGCCGTCGGGCTCGGGCTGCGCGCCGATCTCGATCGTGCCTCCGGTCTCGCTCGGGTCGATGCCGTGGTGCACCGCGTTCTCGACCAGGGTCAGCAGCGCCATCGCGGGGAAGCGGCGACCGGCCAGCGCATCGTCGACCTGCATGCGGACATCCAGGCGGTCGGGCATCCGCATCTGCATCAGCGACAGGTAGGCGCGCACCAGCGCCAGTTCGTTGCCGAGCGTCGGCTCGGCATCGTGCAGGCGCGGCATCGCCGCGCGCAGGTAGTCGATCAGGCTCTGCAGCACCGCCGGCGCCCGCGGCGATCCGCTTTCCACCAGCGCCTGCACGTTGGCCAGCGTGTTGAACAGGAAGTGCGGCTCGATCTGCGCCTGCAGCAGCCCCAGACGCGCGTCCGCGGCCTGACGTTCCAGGCTCTCGCGCTCGAGCTGGAAGGCCAGCGCCTGGGCCTGGGCCTGCGCCTCGCGCTGGCGGACCAGCGCCCCCAGTGCGATGACGATGCCGAGCACCAGCGATGCGGCCGTCGTCATCACGTAGCCGGTCAGGTGCGGGTCGCTGCTGAGGAAGAAGCGCCAATCACCCTGCGTGGACACGAGGTAGACGAGCAGCGTCGCCAACGGCGCGGCCAAGGCGACGGCCACCACCTGCTTGAGCCAGCGGGGCCACCAGCGTTGGCGCGACAGCCCGGCAGCGACGAACACGCCGAGCAGGACCAGCGCGACGAACAGCGTGCGGCCCAGCAGCACGAAGAACGGCGTCTTGAACGCCGGGTTGAGGATCAGCGCCACGACCAGCGCCAGGCTGGTCGCGATGATGATCCTCTCCAGTGTCAGCTCGCGCAGCCAGAGCGACCAGCGCAGCGACTGGGGCGGATCGGTGGGGAGGGTCGCCATGCCCGAACACTAGCGGACTCGGGCGCCGCCGTCAGCTTCCCGCCCCGGCGATGCGACGAACGACGGCCGGGCCGCGCGAACGACGGATCAGGCGCCTATTTCAGCGCCTTGAAGCGCAGCCGGTGCGGCTTGGCGCCCTCCTCGCCCAGGCGCTTCTTCTTGTCGGCCTCGTACTCCTGGTAGTTGCCGTTGAAGAAGACCCACTGGCTGTCGCCCTCGGCGGCCAGGATGTGGGTGCAGATGCGGTCGAGGAACCAGCGGTCGTGGCTGATCACCATGACCGAGCCGGCGAACTCGAGCAGCGCGTCTTCCAGCGCGCGCAGCGTCTCGACGTCGAGGTCGTTCGACGGCTCGTCGAGCATCAGCACGTTGCCACCCTGCGCGAGGGTCTTGGCCAGGTGCAGCCGGCCGCGCTCGCCGCCGGACAGGTTGCCGACCAGCTTCTGCTGGTCGTTGCCCTTGAAGTTGAAGCGGCCCAGGTAGGCGCGGCTGGGCATCACGAACTTGCCGACGACGATGTTGTCGAGGCCGCCGGAGACGTCCTCCCAGACCGTCTTGTCGGCCGCCAGGCTCTCGCGGCTCTGGTCGACGAAGGCCAGCTTGGCGGTCTTGCCGATCTTGACCGTGCCGCTGTCGGGCGTTTCCACGCCCTGGATCAGGCGGAACAGCGTCGACTTGCCGGCGCCGTTCGGGCCGATGATGCCGACGATGGCGCCCGGCGGCACCTGGAAGCTCAGGTTGTCGATCAGCAGCCGGTCGCCGAAGCTCTTGCTGACGCCGGCGAACTCGATCACCTCGTTGCCCAGGCGCTCGGCGACCGGGATGAAGATCTCGTTGGTCTCGTTGCGCTTCTGGTAGTCGACGTCGGACAGCTCCTCGAAGCGCGCCAGGCGCGCCTTGCTCTTGGTCTGCCGGCCCTTGGCGTTGGAGCGCACCCACTTGAGCTCCTCCTTCATCGCCTTGGTGCGCGCGTCCTCGGTCTTCTGCTCCTGCTCCAGGCGCTGCTCCTTCTGGTCCAGCCAGTCGGAGTAGTTGCCCTTGTAGGGCAGGCCGCGGCCGCGGTCGAGCTCCAGGATCCACTCGGCGGCGTTGTCGAGGAAGTAGCGGTCGTGCGTGATCGCGACCACGGTGCCAGGGAAGCGCTTGAGGAAGATCTCCAGCCACTCGACGCTCTCGGCATCGAGGTGGTTGGTCGGCTCGTCGAGCAGCAGCATGTCGGGCTTGCTCAGCAGCAGCCGGCACAGCGCCACGCGGCGCT
>CALJUI010000048.1 GCA_937975735.1 uncultured Rubrivivax sp. | reverse complement strand
TTCACCCAAACGTGGTCGTCCGCGGAAACACGTAGGCGGCGCAGGTCAGGGCTCAGGCCGTGCCGCCGAAGGCGCGCCGCCGACGCTCCCGGCTGTTCGCGAGATGGGTGCGCATCGCCGCGCGGGCCGCTTCGGCGTCGCCGCCGGCGATGGCGACGAAGATGCTCTCGTGCTCGGCGTTGACCCGGCGCAGGTAGTCGCGCCGCTCGTCGGTGAGCTCCCCGGCCGGCTCGAGCCGGGCGCGCGGGATCGCCGTCGCCCCGAGCGTGGCCATCAGCTGCACGAAGTGCGGGTTCTGCGTCGCGCGCGCGATCTCGCTGTGGAACTGGAAGTCGGCCGCCACCGCGTCGGCGCCGGCCTCGACCGCCTTCGCGAAGGCATCGAGCGCGGCGCGCATCTCGGCCAGGTTCTGCGCGCTGCGCCGCTGGGCCGCCAGCGCCGCCGACTCGGTCTCCAGGCCGATGCGCAGCTCGAGCAGCGCGACGACGTCGCGCAGGGTCTCCAGCTGCTGTGGCTCGACGCGGAACGACGTCGGCTCGCCGCCCTCGACGACGAAGGTGCCGACGCCGTGCCGGGTCTCCACCAGGCCCGAGGCTTGCAACTTCGACAGCGCCTCGCGCACGACGGTGCGGCTGACGCCGTGCTCGGCCATGATCTCGGCCTCGGTCGGCAGCTTGTCGCCCGGCACCAGCTGGCCGTCGCGGATGCGCTGACCGAGCACATCCACGAGCTCCTGTGCGAGGCCCTTGGGCCGGCGTCGCGCCAAGGCGCCTGGCAAGCCCGCACCAAGTGGTAACCCTGAGTTGTCTGACATTGACAAGGAATCCGGTGTTGCCGAAGATGGTTGTACGATAACTGACGATGATGCACAAGCGCGGATGCGGCGTCGATGCCGGCGTGGCGCCGTGTCCGGGCCCTGCGCCCGCCTTGCAGCGGGCGCCGGTGCGGTGGAGTCGGTGCCCCATCGTGGCGCCACGAGGGCATCACCGCGTTCGTCGACATCAACGCTGCCCGATTCCTGAACCACCGAGGACGTCCCCGCCATGGAAACCGGCCCCGCCATTGCCTTCCTGCCCAGCACCCGCCTGCCCGACCCGCGCATCGAGGTGCTGCACGAGCGCTTCCTGGCCCTGCGCCTGCTGTCGGGCACCGTCGAGCAGCTGGCCACGGGCTGCTACTGGGCCGAAGGGCCGGTCTGGTTCGGCGACGGTCGCTACCTGCTGTTCAGCGACATCCCGAACAACCGCATCCTGCGCTGGGACGACGCGTCCGGTGCGGTCAGCGCCTTCCGCCAGCCGTCGAACCACGCCAACGGCCTGGCGCGCGACCGCCAGGGCCGGCTGCTGGCCTGCGAACACGGCACGCGGCGCGTGACGCGCACCGAGTACGACGGCCGCATCACCGTGCTGGCGGATCGCTACAAGGGCACGCGGCTCAATTCGCCCGACGGCATGGTCTGCCGAAGCGACGGTTCCACATGGGTCGGCGAGACG
>CALJUI010000047.1 GCA_937975735.1 uncultured Rubrivivax sp. | reverse complement strand
CGCGACCTACCGCGCGCGCATGCTGAGCCAGGGCCACGCGCCCAAGGTCGAGACGAAAAACAAGCCCGGCGTCACCGCGCTGCGCGAGATCGCCGCCGGGCACGTGGGCCTGGAGATGCTGCGCAAGGTGCCGGTCTGAGCGGGCGGCCCGGCCGAACCTGAACATCAAGGCGCCTGCGGGCGCCTTTTCTTTGCCCGTCTCAGCGCGGCGCCAGCGTGAAGCCCACCCGCGTCGTGCCGGCCCCCGACTCGGCCAGCGTTCGCCCGGCGTGCATCCGGGCGATCGCTGCGACGATCGCCAGCCCCAGCCCGTGGTGCTGCTCCTCGGGGCAGCAGCGCGAGGACTCGGCGCGGAAGAAGCGGTCGAACAGCCGCGGCAGCACCTGCTCGTCGATCGCCTCGCCGGCGTTCTGCACCGTCACGCGGACCTGCTCGGCCTCGACCGGCGCGAAGCCGACGACCACCGCCGATCCGCGCTCGGCGTAGCGGCAGCCGTTGCCGATCAGGTTGGACAGCGCGCGCTTGAACAAGGGCTCGTCGACCGCGACGACCGCATCGCCGTCGACCCGGCACTCGAGTCCGGCCTCGTCCAGCGTCGCCTCGTGGAACTCGATGACCTGGCGCGCCAGCGCCGCCAGGCTGACCGGCGCGCCGCGCCGGGCCACCGCGCCGCGGTCGGCGTGCGACAGGAAGAGCATATCGTTGACCATCGCCGACAGCCGCTGCATCTCCTCGAGGTTCGAGGCCAGGGTGTCGCGCAGCGACTCCGACGAGCGCTCGCGCGACAGCGCCAGCTCGGTCTCGCCGATCAGCGTGGCCAACGGCGTGCGCAACTCGTGCGCGACGTCGGCGTTGAAGCCTTCGAGCTGGGCATAGGCCGTCTCCAGCCGGTCCATCAGCGCGTTGAACTGCTGCACCCAGGGCAGCAGCTCCTCGGCCGGGCATTCGAGCTGGAGCCGCTGGTCCAGGCGCTGCGGTGAGATCGCGCGCGTCTGCCCGGCCAGCGACTGCAGCGGCCGCATCTCGCGGCGAACCAGCCAGCGGATTGCCAGTCCGGTCGCCGCGGCGCCGACCAGGGTGGTCAGCAACAGCGTGATCGCCAGGCCCTTGAGCATGCGCTGGTCCGACGACACGTCGATGTCCAGCGTGGCACGCACGACACCGCCGGTGATCTCGGGCGCCGGCACCTCGAACTGCGAGCTCAGCCGATGCGCGAAGGGCGACATGCGATCGCGGAACAGCAGGCTGCCGTCGCCACGCAGCAGCTCGAGGTGGGTGCCCATGCGGGCCGGCTCGAACAGCGCGAGCTTTCGCAGCACCTCGTCCTCGCCCTTCGTGCAGGCGACCTTGATGAACTCGGCGAGCACGCGCTGCTTGTCGTTCAGCGTGTCGATCTGCGCGTTCTGCAGCCGCATCGAGGTGGCCGAATAGATGACGCAGCTGACCGCGCCGAGCGCGATGAACATGACCGCGCTCATCCAGCGCGCCATGCGGCGCGCGATCGAGGTCGAGCAGACGGCGTCGGCGGCGCGGCTCACGAGGTTCGGTCCTCCAGCACGTAGCCCATGCCGCGCACGGTGTGCAGCAGCTTGGCGTCGAAGGGGTCGTCGAGCTTGGCGCGCAGGCGGCGAACGGCGACCTCCACGACATTGGTGTCGGAGTCGAAGTTCATGTCCCAGACCTGCTCGGCCAGCGTCGTGCGCGACAGGATCTGGCCGCGGCGGCGCAGCAGCAGCGCGAGCAGGTTGAACTCCTTGGCCGTCAGGTCGATGCGCTGGTCGCCGCGCGTGACGCGCCGGCTGACCAGGTCGACCTCGAGGTCGGCCAGCTTCAACTCGGTCGCTGGCTGCACCGGGCCCGACCCGCCGCGGCGAAGCAGTGCAGAAACGCGGGCCAGCAATTCGGAGAACGCGAAGGGCTTGACCAGATAGTCGTCGGCGCCCTTCTCGAGCCCGCGCACGCGGTCTTCGACCTTGTCCCGGGCGGTCAGCATCAACACCGGCAGCTGCGACTTCTCGGCGCGGATGGCCTGCAGCACACCGAATCCGTCGATCCCCGGCAACATCAGGTCGAGAAGCACCAGGTCGTACTCGCCACCCAGCGCCAGGCGCTTGCCGTCGATGCCGTCATGCGCGAGATCGACGACATGGCCGTTCTCGGTCAGTCCCTTGTGCAGGTACTGAGCGAGCTTGACTTCGTCTTCGATCACCAGGAGTCGCATGGCAAGGCGCGTGGGAACTCGGGCTTGGACACAACCGCAATGGTCGCATTTTCCGGTGCGCCGATGCATTACGAATTTGTCATGTCGGTGTTCGGTGGCATGCACTTGCGTTCGCCAGACTTCTCCCCAAGGTCGGCATCCCGCTGCACCCCGAAACAGATCCAGGAGAATTGAATGTCCACCCGTCAACTGCTCGCCATCACCGCTCTCGCCTTCGGCATCGCCGGTACCGCGTCGGCTCAGGAAGCCACACCCTGGCCGGCCACTTCGGTCGCCGAAAGCGGTCTGACTCGTGCGGCCGTCAGCGCCGACGCTCGCCAGGCACTGGCCCGAGGCGAATTGCATGAAGCCGCGCTGATCTCCGCCGGCAGCGACCACACCGGAACGCTGTCGCGCGCCGCGGTGATCAAGGCGACGCAGACCGCGCTGGCCAGCGGCGAAGTCGAGCGCCTCAACGCCGAAGCGCCACGTTTTGACCGCCCGCTGCGCGACGCCAGCTACTTCCGCGTCGCCCAGGTCCGCCACTGATCGGGGCCCCGGCCGCGTCCGCCCGCGCCCGCCGCCACCCGGCGGACGCGGGCGTTCTCCTGTGGAAGCCACCGGCCTCGGGTTTCCGGGATAAATTCGGGGGATCATGGGGATCCGTTCGCTCGCCGCCGAACTGCTGCCATCCGCGCTGCAGGGATTGCAGCGGGTGTCGTTCTCGAACACCCAGCCGGCCGCGCCGGAAGGCGACGCCGAGACCTTCGCCGGACTGCAGTCTCGCCTGGGTTACCTGTCCAAGGCCGAGCTGAAGCAGGTCCGCGAAGCGTACAAGTTCGCCGACGAGGCCCACCTCGGCCAGTTCCGCGCCACCGGTCAGCCCTACATCACCCACCCGCTGGCAGTGGCCGGGCTGTGCGCCGAGTGGCGTCTCGACGTGCAGGCGCTGATGGCCGCGCTGATGCACGACACCATCGAGGACCAGGGCGTCACCAAGGCCGAATTGATCGAGCGCTTCGGCCCGTCGACGGCCGACCTCGTCGACGGGCTGACCAAGCTCGACAAGCTGCAATTCGACACCCGCGAGGAAGGCCAGGCCGAATCCTTCCGCAAGATGCTGCTGGCGATGTCGCGCGACGTGCGGGTGATCCTCGTCAAGCTCGCCGACCGGCTGCACAACATGCGCACGATGCAGGCAATGGCGGCGGACAAGCGCCAGCGCATCGCCCGCGAGACGCTGGACATCTACGCGCCGATCGCCCACCGGCTGGGCCTGAACGAGGCCTATCGCGAGCTGCAGGACCTGGCCTTCGAGCACCTGCATCCCTGGCGCCGGGCGGCCCTGGCCAAGGCGGTGCAGCGCTCGCGCGGCTATCGGCGCGACATCGTCGAGCGCGTGCAGCGCGACGTCGAGTCGGCCTTCGCCAAGCACAAGGTCAAGGTCCAGGTCACCGGGCGCGAGAAGAACATCTTCTCGATCTACCGCAAGATGCGCGAGAAGCACGACGGCTTCGCGCAGGTCAACGACATCTTCGGCTTCCGCATCATCGTCACGACGATCAACGAGTGCTACCTCGCGCTCGGCGTGCTGCACCAGCTCTACAAGCCGGTACCCGGCCGCTTCAAGGACTACATCGCGATCCCGAAGGCCAACGGCTACCAGTCGCTGCACACGACCCTGGTCAGTCCGCTCGGCACCCCGGTGGAGTTCCAGGTCCGCACCGAGGCGATGCACGCGGTGGCCGAGAAGGGCATCGCCGCCCACTGGCTCTACAAGAGCGGCGACAAGAAGGGCAATGCCGCCGCCGAGGCCCAGCGCCTGGGCACGATGTGGCTGCAGTCGCTGCTCGACATCCAGGACGAAACGCACGACTCGACCGAGTTCCTCGAGCACGTCAAGATCGACCTGTTCCCCGACGCGGTCTACGTCTTCACGCCGAAAAGCAAGATCCTGGCGCTGCCGCGCGGCGCGACGCCGGTCGACTTCGCCTACGCAATCCACTCCGACGTCGGCGACCACACGGTGGCCGCCACCGTCAACGGCGAGCCGGTCGCGCTGCGCACCGAGTTGCGCAGCGGCGACGTCGTCGAGGTCATCACCGCGCCCGGGGCGCAGCCGAACCCCGGCTGGCTGAACATCGTGCGCACCGGCCGCGCGCGCTCGAAGATCCGCCACTACCTGAAGAACCTCGAGCAGGAGGAGTCCTTCGCGCTCGGCGAGAAGATGCTCAAGCAGGCCTTGCGCGCCGAGGGTCTGCGGCTGCCGTCCACCGACGCCGACGACGAGGCCGCCGCCGCGCTGTGGCAGCAGCTCATCCGCTGGAGTGGCAACCGCAGCCGCACCGAGCTGATGGTCGACATCGGCCAGGGCCGCAAGATCGCGATCATCGTGGCCAAGCGGCTGGCTGCGCTGATGATCGAGCAGGGCTCGCGCCCCGACGCGGTGACATTGACGATGGGCCGTTACGCCAGCGACGAGTCGGCGCCGGCTCAGGGTGTGGTCTTCGTCGACGGCAGCGAGGGCGCGTCGATCCAGCTCGCGCCCTGCTGCCGGCCGATCCCGGGCGACGCCATCGTCGGCTACCTCGGCCGCGGCGAGGGGCTGCTCGTGCACACCGCCGAGTGCCACACCGGCAAGCGCCTGTTCGAGCGCGACAGCGAGCGCTGGATCCAGGTCGAGTGGGGCGAGGAACTGACGCGCACCTTCGAGACCAGCATCCTCGCGCTGTTGAAGAACGGCAAGGGCGTGCTCGCCCAGGTGGCCGCCGCGGTCAGCGCCGCCGAGGCCGACATCACCCACCTCGACATGGGCCAGGAACCGGCCGACGAGACGACCGAGCTTCGCCTGCTCGTCAGCGTGCGCGACCGCCAGCACCTCGCCGACGTGCTGCGCACGATGCGGCGCGTGCCGACCGTGCTCAAGGTGAACCGGATCAAGCCCTGATCAGGCGTCGGGCGCCGGGTAGCGCACCGCCAGCACCTCGATGCGCTCGCGCCCGGCGGGCGTCTGCAGCAGCACCTCGTCGCCCTCGCGGGCCTTCAGCAATGCACGCGCGATCGGCGATATCCAGCTGACCTCGCCGGCGAGGTTGTCGGCCTCGTCGATGCCCTTGATGGTGACGGTGCGTTCCTCGCCGCGCTCGTTCGCGTAGGTCACCGTCGCACCGAAGAAGATCTGGTGATTGCCGTGGTGGCGCGAAGGATCGGCGACCTCGGCGATGTCCAGCCGCTTGGTCAGGAAGCGGATGCGGCGGTCGATCTCGCGCAGCCGCTTCTTGCCGTACAGGTAGTCGCCGTTCTCGCTGCGGTCGCCGTTCTTCGCCGCCCACGACACCACCTCGACGATCTTCGGCCGCTCGTCGTCGAGCAGGCCCATCAACTCCTCGCGCAGGCGGCGGTAGCCGGCCGGCGTGATGTAGTTGCGCGCACCGCTCGGCAGCGCCGGAGCGGCGACGGCTTCGCCGTCGTCGTCGGCGTCGTCGGTCTCTTTCGTGAAGGCCTTGCTCATGCGGCGTCAGCGCACATCCAGCGTGACCTGGCCAGGGTCGACGACCTCGATCGTGCCGGCCCACAGGCAGCGCAGCGTGGCCTGCGTCGACAGCGCCGGCGCACCGCCGATGATCGTCCGCGCAGCGCCCGGTGACCAGGGCGCCGGGGTGGCGGGCACGCAGGGCATCGGCGTCAGCGTGCCGGCGGCCGCAGAGGTCGCGGCCGCGACCAGCGGGTTGGCCAATGAGCGGCACAGGCCGAAGGGCGTGACGTTGGCGATCGGCACGTGGTCGGTCACGTTGGCGGCCACGCGCGACCCGCACTGCAGTGGCCGCGGCGTCGGCAGCAGCGAGCCGGGCGCAAGCCCCATCGAACAGCGCAGCGTGGCGCCCATGCAGACCTGTAGCGGCATCGTGGCAGACACCTTAAGCCCGGCGGGCCGGCGCGGCAAGCGCGGCGCCCCCCTAGCCGGCCCCGCGCCGTTCAGGCCCGCGCGCCGTGCCAGTTCTGCAGGTGGGGCAGCATTGCGCGATAGGGCGCCAGCAGCAGTGCGGCCATCAGCCACTTCACGCCGAGGTCGCCGATCGCCAGCGTGACCCAGTTCAGACCGGTGCCGTAGAACGCGAGGAAGAAGAACAGCGCCGTGTCCAGCACCGAGGCGATCAGCGAACCGATCAGCGGCGCCTGCCACCAGGACATGTTGCGCAGGCGATTGAATGCGGCAATGTCGAGCAATTGCGACAGGATGAACGCCGTGCCCGAGGCCAATGCAATGCGCCAATTGGCCAGGCCGATCGACAGCAGCACCGCCAGCGCGAAACCGACCCAGGCGACGCGGCGCGCGGCCTGCGGCCCCAGCGCGCGGTTGGTCAGGTCGGTGACGAGGTAGACCACCGGGTAGGTGAACGCGCCCCAGGTCAGCCAGTCGTTGATCGGGTAATTGACGGCCCAATTGGAAAAGGCAACGACAAACGTCATCGCGAGGACCGGGCGCCACAACGAAAGCAGTTGTTGGAATGACATGATCGGATTCTGAAGAAGGCGACATGATACCGGCCGCCGTGATACCTTTGCATTCGCCATAGACCGGACGAATTCAGCCGGCGCGCGGGAGAAAGCGTTTCCCTATCACCGAAAGCCATTCATGAGCAAGTCTTACAGCCAATTGATGAAACAGATCAGCAAACTGCAGGCCGAGGCCGACGAAGTGCGGCGCCAGGAGATCCAGGGCGTGATCGACCGCATCAAGGAAGCCATCAAGGCCTACGGGCTGACCGCCGCGGACCTTGGCCTGACCGGCGCCCGCGCGTCCCGCGGCGCTCGCGCCGCGACGCCGGTGCGCAAGCGCGGCAAGGCGGCCAAGCGCAAGACAACGCGGGCGCCGAAGTACCGCGACGAGGCCGGCAACACCTGGGTCGGCCGCGGCAAGCGGCCCGACTGGCTGCGCAACGCGCTGGCCAGCGGCCGCAAGCTCGAGGACTTCGAGATCCGCTGACCGGCGGGTTCCGCGGCGCGGATCAGACCCCGACGTACTGGTGCAGCACGTCGGGCTGCGCGCGCAGCGCGCCGACATGCCTGTCGATCACGATCATCGCCAGGCCGGTCGCCTTCAGCCGCTTCAGGCAGCGCCAGATCTCGAGCCGGACCAGCGGCGCCAAGCCTTCGGTGGCCTCGTCGAGGCCCGCGACGTCGTCGGCCGTCCTCTGGTCGGCAGTGCCGAGCCCGACGTAGCGGATGTCGAACAGGTCGATCACACCAAGACTCCTTTGGTGGCGTCGACCCCGACGCCAGCCTAGGGCCGCAGCGCCACGCCCTCCCACGGCAGGCCGGCCGCGCGCTGCATCAGGAAGGCTTCGAGCGCGCGCCACTCGTCGGCCTGCGGCGCGAAGGGCTCGGCGCGCACGCCGTTCAGGCAGCCGCGCATGCGCCGGTTCAGCGAGCCCGCCCCCTGCCACTCGAGCCGATAGGTCGGGGCCCCGGTGGGGTGCGCCTGCGGGATCGCGGCGCCGCCCAGGCGCGCGCCGGCCCGGTCGTCGTGGCAATGCGCGCACGCGAGGTTCAGCTGGCCGAAGCGCTGCGTCCACAACGCACGTCCGCGCCCGACCCAGTCGGCCAGGCGCGGATCCGGCGTCACCGGCGTGCCGCGGCCGCGCTCGGACACCCACGCGGTCAGCGCCAGCACCGCGGGCCCGTCGGCGCCTTCGGGGGCCTGCCGCAGGTGCCGCTGCCGGCACTCGTCGATCCGGTCGGCCAGCGTCAGCGCGCGGCCTGCATCGGCCACCGGGTAGCGCGCCGCGACCGCCGGCACCTCCGCGTGGCAGTCGGCGCAGCGGCGGCCGTTCGCACCCGGCCGCGACCACAGCGCCTGGCCCTCGGCGATCAGCAGCTGTCCGGGGTGCTGGGTGGCATCGCGCTGCATCGCCTGCAGCGCCGGACTCATGCAGGTACAGCCGGGCGGGCGAGCGTGCTGCCCGAACGCGGGCGCGCACCAACGCAGCAGCCAAGCCGCCCTCATGCCAGCACGAGTCGGCGCCGTTCGACGTGGCGGAAGCCGTTGTCGCCCTCCCAGACGAAGACCAGCTCGCCTTCGCGGTCGGCGCGCAGCGGGAAGGCCAGGTAGGGGTTGGCGGCGATCGCCGGATAGAGGTCGGCGGCGAACACCAGCGCGCCGTCGAGCCGGCATTCGATGCGGGTGGCGATGTCGCGGGGACGCAGCGTGCCGCTGCCGTCGCGCCGGTGCCCGGTCTCCATCGGATGCGCCAAGGTCGTGCGGAGCTCGATCACGCTGCCGCGCACGATCGGGCTGGGCAGGTGCACGAGCGCGCGAATCGCCACTTCAGCCCTCCACGCAGGCGGCCAGCGTGACCAGCACGTCGGCGTGCTGCTGCCAGACGCTGCCGTCGCTCATCCGCGCCAATGCCGCCAGCCGCTGGCTGGTCGCCAGCCGGATGCGCGTCGAGACCTCGGCGCGCCCGTTCGCCGGGCCGAGATGAAAGCGGACCACGTCGCGCTGCGGGTTGCTCTGGTTGAACAGCACGATCTCGCGGACATGGTCGGCGGCGGTCATCGAGCTGGCCACGCGCACCGTCACCGGCACCGCGTTGCCGTTCTCGACCAGCGCCGCGATTTCGAGGATCACGCGGCCGTCGCGCGGCGTCGTGTCGCCGGTCCAGGCGCGGATTGCCGCCTCGAGCGTCGGCTCGGCGGCGCCGAGACGCGGGCACACTGTCACCGCCAGGCCGGCGATCGCCGCGCGCCGCCGCATCACCGCAGCGTCTCCAGATACGCCAGCACGTCCTCGACCTGTTGCGGCTCGAGAAGCGGCTGGCCGGCGCGCGTCGACGCGACGCGGTGCAGCCCGTCGGTGCGCGACACCGACGGCATGATCGTCCGCGGGTTGAAGCGCTCGGGCGTGACGAGGCGCTCGCGCAGCTGCGCCTTCGTGTAGCGCGCACCGACGCCCGCCAGGTCCGGCCCGATCGTTCCCGCGTGCACCGAGGGCACGCCGGGCACGGCGTGGCATAGCACGCACAGCCCGGTCGTGCGGCTGGCGACGATCTGGGCCCCGCGCAGCGGGTCACCGACGAGCGCAGCCGCGAGCACCATCGTCACGACCTCAGGCACGCTTCAGGCTGTGCTGCGTCAGCGGCAGCGTGCGGATGCGGCGCCCGGTGGCGGCAAAGATCGCGTTGAGCACCGCTGGTGCGGCCACCGCGATCGTCGGCTCGCCGACGCCGCCCCAGAAGCCGCCCGAGGGCATCACGATGGTCTCGACCTTCGGCATCTGCGCCAGCCGCAGCGCCGGGTAGGTGTCGAAGTTCTTCTGCACGATCGCGCCGTCCTTGACAGTGCAGGCGCCGAACAGCGCCGCCGACAGGCCGTAGACGAAGCTGCCCTCGACCTGGGCCTCGATCTGCTGCGGGTTGACCGCGTGGCCGGGGTCGGTGGCGGCGACGATGCGGTGGATGGTCAGCTCGCCGCCGGCGCTCACCGACACCTCGGCGCAGGCCGCGACGTAGCTGCCGAAGCCGTGCGTCTGCGCCAGCCCGCGGAACACCTTCTGCCCCTTCACGTCGGGCGCCGGCCGGCCCCAGCCGGCGCGCGCCGCGGCCGCCTCCAGCACTGCCAGGTGCTTCGGGTGGTCCTTCATCAGCGCGCGCCGCAATGCCAGCGGGTCCTGCCCCGTCACGTGCGCGACCTCGTCGAGGAAGCACTCGAGGTAGATCGTGTTCTGGTTCAGGTTGACGCCGCGCCAGAAGCCCGGCGGCACGTGCGGGTTGCGCATCGCGTGATCGACGAGCAGGTTCGGGATGCCGTAACCCAGCATCGCCTCGCCGCCCCCAAGGTTCAGCCCCTGGAAGACGACCGGGTCACGACCCTCGCGCACCGCCTGCGGGAACAGCCCGGCGAGGATGCTCTGGCCCGAGATGCGCATGTGCAGCGCGGTCAGCTGGCCCTTGTCGTCGAGCCCCGCAGTCAGCTTGCACTGCGTGATCGGGTGGTACTGACCATGGGTCATGTCCTCCTCGCGCGACCACAGCAGCTTGATCGGCGTGCCCGGGAGCTCCTTGGCGATCAGCACGGCCTGTCGCAGCCAGTCGTGCACGGCCCCGCGCCGGCCGAAGCCGCCGCCGAGGTGGATCTTGTAGACCTCGCACTGCGCCGGCGGCAGCCCGGCCGCGGCGGCCGTGGCGGCCAGCGCGCCCTCTCCGTTCTGCGTCGGCGTCCAGACCTCGCAGCGCCCGGGCGTCCACTTCGCCGTCGCGTTCATCGGCTCCATCGTCGCGTGGTTCTGGTGCGGATAGCCGTAGACCGCCTCGATCCGCCGCGCCGCCTTGGCCAGTGCCGCCGGCGCATCGCCCTGGCGCGAGCCGACGACGGCCTGCGCCGCGTCGAGGCCCTCCTTCAGCACCGCGTCGACCGCCGACTGCTGCACGCCGGCATGCTCGCCCAGGTCCCACTCGATCGGCAGGGCGTCGAGCGCCTTCTTCGCCCGCCACCAGGTGTCGGCGACGACGGCGACGGCGTTGCCGTCTACCCCCAGCACCTTCTTCACGCCGGGCATGCCGTCGACCTTCGCCGCGTCGAAGGACTTCAGCTTGCCGCCGAACACGGGGCAGGCCTTGATCGCCGCGTTCAGCATGCCGGGCAGCTGCAGGTCTGCGCCGTAGACCTGCCGGCCGTTGACCTTGTCGACCGTGTCCAGCCGTGCCAGGCGCTGGCCGGCGAGCTGCCAGTCCTTCGGGTCCTTGAGCGCGATGTCGGTCGGCGGCGCCAGCTTCGCGGCCGCGCCGGCCACCTTCCCATAGGTCGTGCGACGACCGCTGGCCGCGTGGCTGATCACGCCCTTGGCGACCTGGCAGGCGGCGGGCGACACGCCCCAAGCGTCGGCCGCCGCCTGCACGAGCATCATCCGCGCGGCCGCGCCGCCCTTGCGCACGTAGTCCTGCGAGTCGCGGATGCCACGGCTGCCGCCGGTCGAGAAGTTGCCCCAGACGCGCTGACGAGCGAGGTTCTGGCCCGGCGTCGGGTATTCGGTGGTGACCCGGGTCCAGTCGCAGGCGAGTTCCTCGGCGACCAGCTGGGCCAGGCCGGTCAGCGTGCCCTGCCCCATCTCCGACCGCGCGATGCGGATGATCACCGTTTCGTCGGGCTGCACGACGACCCAGGCGTTGACTTCGGGCGCCGCGCCTTGCGCCGCGGCCGTCGTCGGGAAGCCGAACACGAAGGCGCCGGCCGCGACGGTGCCGCCGATGAACTCGCGGCGGTTCAGCGCCGCGCTCATGCCGTGCTCCTCGTCAGGTGCACGACCTGCGGCGCATCGCCGGCCAGCGTGCCCGCGGCCTGGTGGATCGCGGCGCGCACCCGGTTGTACGTGCCGCAACGACAGAGGTTGGTGATCGCCCCATCGAGGTCGGCGGCGGTCGGCTGGGGCTGGTCCTTGAGCAGCGCGTCTGCCGCCATCAGCATGCCGCTCTGGCAGTAGCCGCACTGCGGCACGTCAAGCGCGATCCAGGCCTTCTGCAGTGCGTGGCTGCTGTCGGGCGACAGGCCCTCGATGGTCGTGATCTTCTGTCCCGGCTGCACCGCCGACACCGGCAGCACGCAGCTGCGCACCGGCGCGCCGTCCAGATGCACCGCGCAGGCGCCGCACTGGGCGATACCGCAGCCGTACTTGGTCCCGGTCAGGCCCAGTTGTTCGCGCAGCACCCACAGCAGCGGGGTATCGGGTTCCGCCTCGTGCGTGAGCACGCGGCCGTTGACATCGAGCTTGGGCATCCGGGTCTCCTGCGGGTCGGTGGACGACCCACCGATCTTGGAGCGTTCAGGATACCCCTGACTGCGGCGTGGGACAGGCCCCCCAGAAGCACATCGGGCGACGTGCTTGCACACGTCGCCCGATGGCCTTGTTGTTGGCGCGGCTGGCAGGAATCGAACCCACGACCCCTTGGTTCGTAGCC
>CALJUI010000046.1 GCA_937975735.1 uncultured Rubrivivax sp. | reverse complement strand
CCAGACTCTGTGAGTCGCCCCGGGTTTCCTGGACACCCGCGGCCCCTTCTAGGACGCGGAACGTCTGCAATCTCATTGGCTGGACCGAATACTTCGGGTCGTGTTCCGCCCCTTGGGTCGCCGCTTTGATCCGGCACCCCGGTCGCCGATCGGCCTCCTACTGGCTAAGCGGTGGCTTGAGGCAGGTCCGGGAGGCTCGGATGTCGCGAGTGGCCTCAACTGGCGCCGCCGGCAGCTGCCGGACGCCTCACGGCGGTCGTGCTGCTCCAACGCAGGCATTGAGACCGACGCTCTGCCAATCGGGCTGCGCAATCTCAGGGGTATTCCGCCCCTACTGGCAATCGGGATGGTCGGCGTGGGTCCGACGGTGTCCAATCTCGGCTGCCGCTCCTCGCGGTTCAATGGACCAGCAGGAGATGCTGCAGATGCCTTCAAAGGTCAGGCTGCAAGTCGGCCGAGGCCGAGTCGTGCTTGGGGGCTTGGGAGCACCCACCGACGTCATGCGGCATCTCTGAACCCTAAATTTTGGTTGGGGCCCCGATGATCCGACTGCTGTCCACCGTCCTTCTCTGTTCTGTCGCGCTTGGGTCGGCGAATGCGCAATCGCCGTACGACAGCGCCCCCTTCGCTGTCCAGGCCATCGATCCCGCTCACGCGGTTGTCGAGCCGCTTGTCATCAACAACTGGCTCCGGGAGAACGTCACACGAATCAGTGAAGGCCAGGTACAAGGTGCAAGGGAACACCTCCATGCGCTGATCGACGCACATGTCAAGCAATCGTTCGCCAAGGCCAACGCATTCTTGCCGCCGCAGCCAGGCGGACTGCTCCCGGTTCTCTACTCATGGGCAGGGCGTCTTGGTGTCTATGGCGGCGACTTGATCTATGAGGCGGTCAAGGGAGACTACCCTGTCAAGCCACCGCCGGGCCCAGTGCTACCGGTCGGCTACGAGTTATCACTCAAGGGGCAGAGCCTGGTGCTCGAGTCGACCGCTGGCTCGTGGCGCGTTGAGATGCCATTTCACTTCTTCATCTTCGCGATACGGGACGGAGTCGCGGTAGGCGGTCAGCGAACCGAGATGACAGTCATTTCGACCGGTTCCGCACCTGACGCGGCGCCGCCTGGCTTCTCGCAGGCGACGATCGCCCTTGTCTTCGTCCATGGAGCCACCACCAGCGACGTGGAACGAGAGTGGGCGAAGCGCATGCAAATCCCGTTGGAGACAGAGCAGGTTGCCGTTGGGGCCACGCAGTTTCGATCGCGCGTGGCATTCGATTCAGCAACAAGGCTGCACAAGGAGCTCGTCATGGTTCCGAGCGAGAAGGGAGCGTTTGCGATCTTCTACAGCGGTCTCGATGGGACCTACCAGGCCAATCGTCCACACTTCGTGGACATCCTTCGCATGGCGAGCTTTCCGAAGTGACCCTGAACTCGCACGTGTAAAGGCTCGCGATGATGCATGACAGATCGCCCAGGGTGACGGGCTACACGCGAGAGCCCGCTGATCTCTGCCGACAAGCATGCCAGGGAGTCGTCAACGTCTGCTCTCTCACCGGCCGGGCAGTCCGCTCCGGGTCGAACGCCGCCGCTCGACACCCCCCTCTCAACAGCACCAGCGCACAGGTGCATACCGTCGAGAGCCGCCCGCATTCAGCGCACGGCACCCGAGCTGACTTGAACCACCGTCAGCACACGGCAGCCCCCTCGCCTGCACCCTGGGCGCCCGTCGACGCCGCCAGTTCCTGCTGCCGGCGCTCGGCCAGGCCGTGCAGGTAGGACATCAACGCGCAGGAGATGTCGTTCTCCAGCGATTCCACCTGCCGCGTCGGGCAGAACAGCGTCACGCCGATGCGGTACTTGCCGAGATCGGTCGTGCGCAGCGTGATCCGCACCTGGGCGTCCTTGACGTCCGCCGGATGGCGCTGCTCGATCGCGGCGTAGGCCTTCACGGCCGCCTGGTCCAGCGGCACGCAGTGCCGGCGCACGATGGCCTCGATGGCGGCGCGCTCGGCAAAGATGTCCACGGCCGAATCCACCGTCAGCACGAAACCATGGAAGGCGTAGTCGCGCATCAGGCTGTCGTTGCGCATCGGCTGGCCCAGGAACACGCTGTTGGGCAGCACCACCGTGCGGCCACTGGGGTTGAAGGTGCCGGGCTCGAACTCGTGCACGGTCGTGACAAAGAGGTTGTAGTCAGCCACTTCGCCGCGCGTGCCACCGATCTCGATCCAGTCGCCGACCGCGAACGTGCGCGACAGCGCCCGCATGAAGGCCCCCGACACGCACGCGATCAGCTCCTTGGTGGCGATGACCACGGCCACGGCCACCGCCGTCAGCGACAGCGCGAAGGTGCGCAGCTGCGGCGCCCAGATCAGCACCAGCCCCAGCAGCGCCAGGAACAGCAGCAGGTTGCGCACGTTGGCCGTCCAGCGCCGCTGCAGATGCGGCGCGGCGTCGGTGCGCAGGCGGATGGCATGGCCGGCGGCCAGGCGCACCACCAGCAGGATCAACATCAGGACCAGCGACGCCGCGAAGTCCAGCAGCGGCAGGCGCGTCAGGTCCAGGCCCAGGTCGATGCCGGCCATCACGCGGCCTCCTGTCACTGGCACGAGGCCCTGCCCGCCAAAGTCGAGCGTCGGCACCCCGGGCGCTTGCTCGGGCCCCGCACGATGCGCGTCACGATGCGCGCGTCGCCCGGTGGCGGCCGTTGCGCTGGCCTGCAGTCGGGCGGGGCGTGGGGCCCGCCTTGGCAGCAGCAAGGGGGCGGGTGCAAGCGGGGTTCATCCCCGCTCGCGCGGGCCAGGAGATCACCGTGCTCATCGCGTCATCGTAGTGGGCCCGGCGCCTGTCGCACAACATGCACGGTCGCGGCGCGGGCCCTGTCACCCGGGCATCGGGCGCAGTGCTCAAGTACAGTCTTGCAGGATGACCGCGCTGGCCCGGCCTTGCGCGTGGCGGCAGCATCTGAACAGCCCCGCGGCACGACTCCTTGCCCATGCCGTTGGCCAGCCGATGCGGCAACCTACCCGAAGGAAGCGCCATGTCCGTCGATTCGCTGCGTTCGCTCTTCGCGTACAAGGCCTGGGCCAATGCGGAGCTGCACGCGCTGCTGGCCACGCTGCCGCCCGACCAGGCCGAGCCGCTGCACACCTGCATCCGCACGCTCAACCACATCCACGTGGTAGACCGGATCTTCCGCGCCCACCTCAGCGGCGAGCCCCACCCCTTCGACGCCACCAACACCAAGGCGACGCCGTCGCTGGCGCAGCTGCGTGGCGACGTCGAAGCCACCGACGCCTGGTACCAGCGCTATGTGGGCGGCCTCACCGAGCCCGCGCTGCGCGAGGTGCTGGACTTCACCTTCACCGACGGCGACGCGGGCCGGATGAGCCGCGAGGAGATGCTGCTGCACGTCATCACCCACGGCGGCGACCACCGTGGGAACGTG
>CALJUI010000045.1 GCA_937975735.1 uncultured Rubrivivax sp. | reverse complement strand
GCTGCCCCAAGCCCAGAACCCTTTCATGCTCATGCTGGATCCGGAGGTCGTGCTGGCCGCGGTCCGCGGGTCGGAAAAGCTCGAGAAGCTGGCGCGCCGCGTCTGCCATCCGCTGGACCGCCCGGCCCCGGTGGCACCCGCCGACGGCGACGGCCCGAAGCGCAAGACGCCCTGGGCCGACCAGGCCAACTGAGCGGCGTCGCCCCTGCGGCGGCCCGGGAAGAGGCGCCATGCCGCTTCGTCGACGGGCGCGGTCGACCCGCGTGGGCGTCGGCGAGTCAACCCGCATCGATTCCATGACGGCGCCCGCACGGCGCCGTTTTCACGTCCGTCACGGCGGCAGGACTCGTGGCGGTTTCATCACCATCCCCGTCATCCACACTGATCCACGTTCAATAGCGCGACAATCTGTCTTATGTGAACTCACAAATGGGTGCGCCTGGCGCGTTTGGGCGTTGACCACGCCGCGCTCTCCATATGGCCGGCCAGCCGCAGCCATGCGTGACCTCCCTCGCCCATGCGGCGCGCCCAGCTCCTTCGATCGTGTGACCCAGGGCGCAGAAACGTTTCATCGACCGGCATCGAGCGACACGGAGCCTCACCGCGCAGCCCGGACGCACGGGCAGCGCATGGCGCCGATGTGGCGCCGGAGCATGGCTCGGAAGCACGCATCGACGGCGCGGACGCCAGCCCAGCCCGCCAACGCCTTCAGCGGATGCCGGCTTCAACACCCCCGTCCCCAGGCGCTGTGGCATCAGAACCAGAGCCAGATCTTGCGCAGCCAGCCCGGCACGCGCAGCGCGTCGGGTTCGTAGTGATGGCGGCATGCAGAGGTGGTCAAGGACTTCATGAGCGTGTCTGGATGTTTGTACAGTATGGCAACTGTACAGGTATCCAGTGGTGTGTTCAAGCGGGGGCGAGGCCGACCCGAAACACGGCCGGCCGCACCTGCAGCGCGCTCACCTCGGCGCCGCAGCCCGTTCGCGCCGCAGCACCACCCGGAACGTCGTGCCCTGGCCTGGCACGCTGGCCACGTCGATGCGGCCGCCATGCTTTTGCACGATGCCGTAGGACACCGACAGCCCGAGCCCGGTGCCCTGCCCGACCGGCTTGGTGGTGAAGAAGGGGTCGAAGATGCGCGGCAGGTGCTCCGGCTTGATGCCCTTGCCAGTGTCCTGGACCTCCACCCAGACCGTGGCCTCGTCCTGGCCGGTGCGCACCGTGATCGTCCCGCGGCCCTCGATGGCATGGGCGGCGTTCACGAACAGGTTCATGAAGACCTGGTTGAGCTGCAGCGGCCGGCACTCGATCGGCGCCACGCCGCCGTAGGCCTTGACGACGTCGGCCTTGTACTTGAGCTCGTGCGCCACCACGCGCAGCGTGCTGTCCAGGCCGGCCTCCAGGTCGGCTTCCTGGACCTCGGCCTCGTCGACGTGCGAGAAGTCCTTCAGGTCCTGCACGATGCGGGTGACGCGCCGCAGGCCGTCCTGCGTCTCCGACAGCAGCGTGTGCAGGTCCTCGCGCAGATAGTCCAGGTCGATGTCCTGCTTGAGCCGTGCCAGGGCCTCGCGCGGCGGCGCCGGCAGAGCCGTCTCGTTCTCTTCATAGGCGGCCAGCAGCCCCAGCAGGTCCTGCGCGTAGCGCTGCAACGACCCCATGTTGGAGCTGACGAAGCCGACCGGGTTGTTGATCTCGTGGGCCACGCCGGCGGCCAGCTGGCCGATCGAGGCCATGCGCTCGCTCTGCAGCAGCTGGTTCTGCGCCTCTTCCAGGCGGCGGATCAGCGTGGCCTGCTGCGCCTTTTCCTGCTGCAACGTCTCGTTGGCGGCTTCCAGGGCCTGCGTGCGCGCCTGCACGCGCTGTTCCAGCAGGTCGCGCGATTCGCGCAGTGCCTGCTCGGTGCGCTCGCGGTCGGTGATGTCGTGGAAGCTGAAGACACGGCCGATGACCTGCTCGCCCAGGCGCTGCGGGCGCGAGCTGACCTCGAACACGCGGCCGTCGGTGTGGTGGAAGACGTCCCGCGTGGCGCGGCTGTCGACGATGGCGCCGAGCCGGGCGCGGAACAGCTCGGCCTCCTGCACGCGGCCGGCCAGGCGCTCGAGAAGCGCCCCATCACCGTCGCCCGCGGCCTCGGCACCGTCCTCGCCCAGCGCCCACATGCGGCCGAAGAGCCGGTTCATGCTGGCGATGCGGCCCTGCCAGTCGATCACAAGGATGCCGTTGCCGGTGGATTCCAGTGTCGCCCGCAGCTGCGACAGCGCGTGCGCCAGCGCGTCCTGCGCGTTGCGCTCGTCGCGTGCCGGGGCGGCCTGCACGAGCAGCAGCGCGGCGCCGTCATGCTCGACAATTGCGACCGACTTGTCCACGGTCAGCAGCTCGCCGTCGGCGCGCCGGTACTGGCCTTCCTGGCCCACGATCTCCTGCAGCCGCCCGCCGCGCACTTCCTCCCAGTAGAAGACGTCCTGCAGCGCGCTCTCGATGTCGGTCACCAGCATGCCCTGCAGCGCGTCGGGCTCGTAGCCCAGGACCTGGCTGACTCGCGCGTTGGCCTGCACGATGCGCAAGGTGGCCGGCTCCACCAGCAGCACCATCGCAGAGCATTGGTCCAGCATCAGCCGCGCCAGGTCGGCCATGGTCAGGCGGGCTCCGCGCGTGTGCCGGTGGGTTCGAAGTAGTAGCTCATGCGCTTGCGCGGGCTCAGGTACTGGTAGACCTCGCGCGGCACCTGTGCCGGCCGGATCGCCTTGGTCACGTTGACCTCGGTCTCGCGGTCCATGTCGAGCATGATGGCCTCGTCGCGAGGCACGTCGCCGTCGTAGATGACGAGCGTGGGCTTCATCGGGCGCGACGTGTTGACCGTGACCACCATGCCGATCACGCCGTTGGACAGCTGCACGATGGTGCCCGGCGGGTACACGCCCAGGCAGCGGATGAAGACCTGCAGCAGCTTGGGGTCGAACTTGCCGCGCTGGCGCGCGAACATCAGCGACAGGGCCTCGTGCGGCGTCATTGCGTCGTCGATGTTCAACGGGTTGCACAACTCGTCGTAGTGGTTGGCGATGGCGACGATGCGCGCCAGCACGTGGCTGGACTCGCCCTTGAGCCGTCCCGGGTAGCCGCTGCCGTCGAAGGCTTCGTGGTGCTCGCGGACGATGGTCAGCGCGGGCGACGGCAGCTTGAGTTTCTGCCCGATGGTCACGCCGTACTGGACGTGCATCTCGTACAGGTGGCGTTCGGCCTGCGTCAGCGGCTCGTCCTTGCGCAGCACGCGGTCGGGGATCTCCTTGTGGCCGACGTCGTGCAGCATCGCGCCGAGCCCGAGCATCGCGGCCACCTCCTTCGGCATGCCGATGTCGCGCGCCATCATCATCGCTAGCATCGTGACGTTGAGCGAGTGGAAGTACAGCTCCTCGCCGCCGCGCAGGTCGCCCATGACCTGGATCGCCAGCTCAGGTGCTGTGAGGATCGAGTCGACGATCTGGCCGACCAGGGTCGTGGCCTGCGCCACCGAGGCCTCGGGCCGGCTGAACAGGTTGCGCTCGATGTCGCGGATGACCTGCGCCGTGCCGAGGAAGGCGCGCTCGATGCGTTCGGCCGCTTCACGGCGTTCGCGCATCTCGGCCAGCATGGCCAGCTTGGCCTGCATCGCAGCCGACGCCTCGGCGGCGGCGGCGTTCTCGGTCGATTCCGCAGGGTCAGGCGCGTCGCCCTGACCCGGGGTTGCTGCAGCAGCCGCGGACGTGTCGGCGGACGCCTGCGCCGCCGGCACCGTCACGTCGCTCAGTTCCGGACTGATGCGTACCGCCTTGAGCCCGAGCGCGCGGATCGCTTCGATCTGGTCCGGACCCTTGATCTTGAAGTGGCTGAAGGCGAACGCATGCTCGAACCACTTCAGGTCCAGGTGCACGTACAGCCCGACCTGGAGCTGGTCGATGGTCACGATGTGCTCGTCGCCCATGCCTTGTCCGATCCCTGTCGCGCCGTGCCATCGGCAGGGCCGCCGCGTGGCGGCGACAAACCGGGCACGGTCAGAGCCAGCATAGCCCGCGACGCCCGGCCGTGGGCGATGGGAGTGCGACTTCCTGCCGCGCAGCGGCAAGCCTGACCGGCACGGCTGAACGGGCCTGCGCCGGTCGGGGCCTGCGTCAGCGCACGGCTTCGACCTGGGCGTCGAAGTAGTAGCCCGCACCGCGCTCGGT
>CALJUI010000044.1 GCA_937975735.1 uncultured Rubrivivax sp. | reverse complement strand
CGTGCAGGTGGGCCGGCCGAATGTCGAAGGCGGCGGCATGCGGCACCAGCGCCTGCATCACGGGGTGCGACGGCCGGCCGTCGAAGGCCCGCTGCACCTCCTGCCGCCACCACTGCAGCTTGGCCGCGGCCACCGACGGCTCGCGCATGTCGTCGACGACATCGTCGACCTCGCGGCAGAAGGCGTAAAAGGCCGTGATGGCGCGCCGCCTTGCCGGCGCAAGGAAGCGGAAGGCGTAATAGAAGGACGAGCCGCTGCGCGCGGCCCGGTCCTGCACGTACTGGTCGGGCGTCATGCGTGGCCCGCGCCGGTGGGCACGTGCGGGCTCATGCGGCCGGCCCGGTCGGGCGCGTGGCGGCGCGCCACAGCAGCACGGGCAGGTCGGCCGCGCCGATCATGGGCCGGTGATCGAAGCTCGCATGGTCCATGTGGGCGATTTTCTCAAGAATCCGCAGCCCGCCCTGGACCACGAGCCGAAGTGCCCAGCCGGCGCGGCCGGGGATGGCGTGCACCAGCGGTGCGCCCTCGAGCATCAGCGCGCGTGCCCAGCCTGCGAGGTCGCGCACCAGAGCCCGCTCGGCGCCGCCCTGCGGCAGCGACGCGGGGCGCGCCAGCAGTTGGTCGAGCGTCAGGCCATGCCGGGCCGCGTCGTCGCGCGGCACGTAGCAGCGGCCGCGCGGCAGGTCGCGGCTCAGGTCCTGCCAGAAGTTGATCAGCTGCAGCGCACTGCACACGGCGTCGGACTGGCGCAGCGCCGAGGGCTCGTGGACCCCGTACAGGTGCAGCAGCAAGCGGCCGACCGGGTTCGCCGAGCGGCGGCAGTAGTCCAGCAGCGCAGCGCGGTCGTCGTACAGCGGTTGCGCCACGTCCTGCATGAAGGCGTCGAGCAGGTCGTCGAGCAGCGGCAGCGGCAGCGCATGCGCCTGGATGGCCCGGGCCAGCGGGCCGAAGACCTGCGGCCATCGGCTTGGGCCCGGGTCGCCGCTGGCGCAGCGCCACAGCAGCGCGCGGTAGTCCTGCAACGCCGCCAGCCGCTCGGCCGCCGGGGCGTCGCCCTCGTCGGCAAGGTCGTCGGCGGTGCGCGCGAAGTGGTAGACGGCCACGATGGCCGGACGCAGGCGCGGCGGGCACAGGACCGAGGCGACGGGGAAGTTCTCGTAGTGCTCGACGCTCACGGGCGCGATTGTCCATGCCGGGGGCGTTGACAGCGCCGGGGTCGGCCGATAGCATACTGACCGGTCAGTCAGTAACAATCGAGAGCCGTCCCCATGCTGCGCCGCCGCCCCCTGTTGCCCCTCGTCCTGGCCGCCGCGGCGGCGCTTGCACTGGTCGGATGCGATCGGCCCGAGCCCGAAGCGCCCACCCCGCGCGCGGTGCGCACCACCGTCGTCGACACCGGCGAAGCCGCGCTGGCGCACGAGTTCGCGGCCGAGCTGAAGGCTCGTCAGGAATCGCGCCTGGGCTTCCGCGTCGGCGGCAAGGTGACGGCCCGGCATGTCGAGCTCGGGCAGTCCGTGCGTGCAGGGCAGCTGCTGGCCGAGATCGACCCTGCGGACCTAAAGCTGGCGGCCCAGGCCGCGCGCTCGGCCGTCGAGGCCGCCGAAGTGGCTGCGGCCCAGGCCACGGCCGACCACGTGCGCTTCGAGAACCTGCACCGCCAGGGCTTCATCAGCGCGGCCGAGCTGCAGCGGCGCGAGACTGCCCTGCAGTCGGCCCGGGCCCAGCTTGAGCAGGCGCGCGCGCAGGCGGCGGTGCAGTCCAACCAGTCGGGCTACAGCCGCCTGACGGCGCCGGCCGACGGCGTCGTCACCGCCGTGCTGGCCGAGCCGGCGACGGTGGTGCAGGCCGGCCAGCCGGTCATCGCGCTGGCAGTGAACGGCCCGCGCGACGCCGTCTTCAGCGTGCCCGAGGATCGGGTGGATGCGGTGCGTGCGCTGGTGGGCCAGCCCGGCGCGCTGCAGGTGCGGCTGTGGGGCGATGGCCGCGCGCAGCCGGCCACCGTGCGCGAGGTGGCCGCCGCGGCCGACGGCGTCACGCGGACCTTCCGCGTCACGGACGAGCTGGCCGGTGACGCGGCGCAGGCCGGCGCGCCGGCGCTGGGCCGTACGGCGGTCGTGACCATGCCCGGGCCGCGCCTGGACGGGCAGGTCAAGCTGCCGCTGCCGGCGCTGTTCGAGCGCAGTGGCCGCACCGTCGTCTGGGTGCTGGACCCGGCCACGATGACCGTGCGCACGCAGGGCGTCGTGCTGCTCGGTGCCGACGGCAACGAGGCACTGATCGGTGCCGGGCTCGAGGCCGGCGCCGAGGTGGTGACCGCCGGCGTGCACGTGCTGGCCGAAGGCCAGAAGGTGGTGCGCTACCAGGCCACGCCGGCCGCCGCGCCGGGCATGGCGACGCCAGCGCAGGCCGCCGCCGCCAGGCAGAGCTCCCCGGCGGCGCCGTCGGTGCCGTCGCAGGCCGCCGCCGCCACGGTCGACACCACCACGCGCTGAGGTCCCTGCGATGCAACACGACGCTGCCGTCCCCGGCGCGCCCGGCGCCC